>DASZMW010000169.1:0-6258 GCA_035551735.1 Humibacter sp.
TGCCGCCGGCCCGCGGACGTACCCCACGAATCCGGCGACCGCGAGGATCGTCACGACGTAGGGCAACATGAGCAGGAACTCGCTCGGGACCGGGGAGTTGATGGCGCCGAGGGTGTTCTGCAGGTTCTGCGCGAAGCCGAACAGCAGGGCGGCGAACGTCGCCTTCACCGGGTCCCAGCGGCCGAAGATCACCGCGGCGAGCGCGATGTACCCGGCGCCGGCGGTCATGTCCTTCGCGAACGGCCCCACCGACCCGAGGGTGAAGTAGGCGCCGCCGAGTCCCGCGATCGCGCCCGCCAGGGACACGTTCCAGAACCGGGTGTTCGTCACGTTGATGCCGACCGTGTCCGCCGCCTGCGGATGCTCGCCGACGGCCCGGAGCCGGAGGCCCCAGCGTGTGGTGAAGAGCCCGATCGTGACCGCGGCGACGGCGATGTACATCAGGTACACGATGATCGACTGGTCGAACAGCACGGGCCCGATGACCGGGATCGCACTCAGGCCGGGGATCGGGAGGGAGGGAAGCAGCGGCGGGTCGTTGAGGAACGACGCGTCCTTCGCGAGCACCTGGCTGTAGAAGAAGTTCGTCAACCCGAGCACGAGCACATTGATCACGACGCCGACGATCACCTGGTCGACGTAGTACTTGATCGCGAACGCCGCGAGGATGAACGACACGAGCACGCCGGCGACCACGGCGGCCACCAGGCCCAGCCAGACCGATCCGGTCATGCTCGCCACGACGGCGGCGAGGAACGCGCCGGCGAGCAGCTGACCCTCGATCGCGATGTTGACGACTCCGCTGCGCTCCGAGATCACGCCGCCGAGCGCACCGAAGATGTACGGAACGCTCAGGCTGACGGCGCCGAGAAGAAGGCTCGTGATCGGCAGCGGCCGCGAGTTGTCGCCTGCGGCCCAGGTGAGAAACACCACAACGAAGACGAACGCGAAGACGCTCGAGTACCAAAGCGGAACCTTCGCGAACCGCGCGAGCAGCCACCAGCTGAGCGCCGCCATGGCTGCGAGCACGATCGTGAGGATCACGCACGTCAGCGTGGTCGGCACCACGAGCTGCGGGAGGCTCGGCGCGATGCGTCCGCCGGCGAAGGTGAACGTGGTGTCTCCGCCGCGGCGGAAGACGATGAAGAGCACGATAGACAGCAGCGCGACGATCGAAAGGGTGATCGGGGTCTTCCAGCTCTTGACGACTGTCTTCTCGAGGACGATCGGCGCGGCATCCGGAATGGTGTGATCGGTGGTGGTGGTCACTTGGCCGTCGCCTCCTCAGCGGTCGCGGTGGGAGCAGGTGTCTTCGTGCGCGGCCTCGATCCCGGCGTCGGCAGCCGGAAGATGGCTCGCACCAGGGGCGGCGCTGCGATGAAGAGCACGATCAGCGACTGCACGACCAGCACGATGTCGATCGGGATGTTGTTGGCCGCCTGCATGAGGAATCCGCCGGCTTTGAACGCACCGAACAGCACGCCGGCCACGAAGATGCCGATTGGCCGCGACCGCCCGAGCAGGGCGACCGTGATGGCGTCGAACCCGATGCCGGCGTCAATGCCCGAGCTGAAGCCTCCGGTCGTCGTGCCGAGCACCTGGTCGACCGCAGCAAGGCCGACCAGACCGCCGCTGATGACGAGAGCCCAGATGATGACCGACTTGACGCTGATGCCGGCGACGCGGGCGGCGTTGGGGTTCTCACCGACGGCCCGAAACTTGAACCCGAGGCTCGAACGCTCGAGCAACCACCACACGACGATGGTTGCGGCGATCGAGAGCACGAAGCCCCAGTGCAGTTGATATTGCGGGCCGAACAACGGCGGAAGAATCGCGTTCGGCAGGATCGCGGGCGACTTCGGGTTGTTCGTGCCGTGCTCCTGGAGGGCGCCGGGCGTGCGGAGCAGATAGGAGATGAGGTAGAACGCAATCCAGTTGAGCATGATCGTCACGATCACCTCATGCGCTCCGGTGCGCGCCTTGAGAACACCGGCGATGCCCGCCCAGATCGCTCCGCCGACGAAACCGGCGACGATCGCGACGATCAGATGCAGCACCGGCGGCAAGTTGAATGACCAGCCGATCCAACCGCAGAACGCTGCGGCGATCAGCATCTGACCCTGACCACCGATGTTGAACAGACCGGTGCGGAAGCCGAGGCCCACACCGAGTCCGGCGACGATCAACGGAGTGGCGTAGGTGAGAGTGTCCGTGAACGGACGGATGCCCGCTGCGAACGTCGGCCTGCCGAAGTTGTAGATCGCGCCCTGGAAAAGGGACGAGTAGGCGCCGGAGACGACGTTCCAGATCGCCTGGAAGGTGTCACCAGGGCGTGAGAAGAAATAGCCGGCCGCCTGCTGCACACCCGGATCGGTCACTGCGATCAGGATCGCGCCGACGATCAGCGCGAGAACGACGGCGAGGATCGAGATGACGAAGCTGCCGCCGAGGATCTGGCGGAGCGCATCGTTCCAGCGATTGTCGTTCGGGTCGTCCGGGGTGACCTGCGAGCCGGTCTCGAGGGCGACATCCGCCGATCCTGCCGCTTCGGCGTCGGCCGCGGATGCCTGCGCGGTGCTGTCGTCGCTCACGCGGCCTCTCCTCTCGTGCCGGACCGACCATCGTCGTTGTGGGGATCGGGCGCTGGATCGTCGGGGCTGTCTGGCAGCTCGCCGGCCATCATGATGCCGAGCGTCTCGCGGCTCGTTCCGCCTGGCACGATGCCGACGATGCTGCCGCGATACATCACCGCGACGCGGTCGGCAAGCGCGTCGACCTCGTCGAGTTCGGTCGAGACGACGACCACCGGGATGCCGGAGTCCCGCGCCTGCACGATGCGCTTGTGCACGAACTCGATGGATCCGACGTCCAGTCCGCGGGTGGGCTGGGCGGCTACCAGCAGGCGCAGGTCACGGCTGAGCTCGCGCGCCAGGACGACCTTCTGCTGATTCCCTCCAGAGAGCGTGCCGACGGATGTCTCGATGCTCTGGGCTCGCACGTCGAACTCCGCCACCTTCTCAGTGGCGAAGGTGGAGCGGAACCCGAGTTGCAGGCTTCCCCCCTTGACGAAAGGCGTGCTGTCGGAGCGGTCCAGCATGAGGTTCTCTGCGATGGAGAACTCGGCGACGAGTCCGTCTTCGTTGCGGTCCTCAGGGATGAAGCCGACGCCGGCATCCAGCACGTTGCGCACGCTCAAGCCGGAAAGGAGGTTGCCGTCGAGCTCGATCTCGCCCTCGACGTGCTGCTGCAGCCCGAGCAGCGCCTCCGTCAACTCGGTCTGGCCGTTGCCCTGCACTCCGGCGACAGCGAGGATCTCGCCGGCGCGCACGTCGAAGCTGACATCGTTCACCACCAGCTGGCCGATGTGGTCGACCACGGTGAGCCCACGCACTCGGAGGGCGGGGTCGCCCGGTAGCGCCGGCTCCTTCTGCACGGTCAGCTCGACGGACCGGCCGACCATGAGGGATGCCAGCTCGGCGTTGCTCGCTGTCGGTGATGCATCCCCCACCACCTTGCCAAGACGCATGACCGTGATGCGATCGGCGACCTCGCGCACCTCGCGGAGCTTGTGCGTGATGAAGACGATGGCCGTTCCGGCATCGCGGAGCTGACGCATGATCGCCATCAGCTCGTCGGTCTCCTGGGGCGTGAGCACGGCGGTCGGCTCGTCGAACACGAGCACCTTGGCGTCGCGGGACAGAGCCTTGATGATCTCGACGCGCTGCTGCACGCCGACGGGGAGGTTTTCGATCAGGGCGTCGGGGTCGACGTCGAACCCGAACTGCGCTGAGATCTCGCGCACGCGCTTTCGTGCCTCGTTCAGATTGAGGAAGCCTGCGAAGCCGGTGCTCTCGTGGCCGAGCATCACGTTCTCGGCGACCGTGAACACCGGGATGAGCATGAAGTGCTGGTGCACCATGCCGATGCCGGCCTTCATCGCATCCCCGGGGCCCTCGAAATGCTGCACCTCGTCGTCGAGCAGAATCTGGCCCTCGTCGGCGGGCAGCAACCCGTAGAGAACGTTCATCAGCGTGGACTTGCCGGCACCGTTCTCGCCGAGGATGCAGTGGATCTCGCCGGGTTCGACGGTGAGCGAGATGTGATCGTTCGCCGTGAGGGAGCCGAATCGCTTCGTGATACCGCGAAGTTCGAGCTTCATAGGGGTCAATCTACCTTTCGACGTCCTCGACGCTGAGGGCGATGTGACACAGCTCCCTGAGCGAGGCACAGCCGAGTCGAAGAGCCCTTCGACTCGCTGCGCTCGCTCAGGGAGCTGGAGTGGTCTCGGATCAGGACTTCGGCGACGCCGGCGACGTGACCTTGATCGAGCCGTCGATGATGCCTGCCTTGATCTTGTCGATCTCGGAGCCGAGGCTCGAGTTCACCTTCGATGCGAAGTCGTGGAACGGGGCGAGACCAACGCCGTCGTTCTTCAGCGTGCCCACGTACGGAGTGTTGGAGAACTTGCCGGCCGCCGACTGCTTGATCACGGCGGAGGTGGAAGGCTTGATGCCCTTCATGACCGAGGTGAGCAGGATCGAACGCACTGTCTTGTCGGTGTTGTAGACATCGGCGTCGACGCCGATCATCGAGATGCTCTTGCCCGAGGTGTTCGCCTCGTCGATCGCCTGCGCTGCCGACTGGTAGATCGGGCCACCGACCGGCATGATCACGTCGGCGTTCTGGTCGATGATGCCCTGTGCCACCTGCTTGGCGGTGTCGTTGGCGTCGAATCCACCGGTGAAGGAGCCCTTCTGGCTGTCGACATTCCAGCCGACGACCTTGACGTCCTTCTTCTTCTGCTGGTTGTAGTAGTTCACGCCGTCGACGAAGCCATCCATGAAGATGGTGACCGTCGGGATCTGCATGCCGCCGAAGGTGCCGACGACGCCGGTCTTCGAGAAGCTCGCTGCGGCGTATCCGCCGAGGAAAGCAGCCTGCGCGGTGTCGAAGATGATCGGCTTGACGTTCGCTGCGACGATCGAGTTGTCGTCGATGATGGCGAAGTCGGTGTCCGTGTTAGCCGCAGCGGCCTTCTTGGTGCCATCGGCCAGGTTGAATCCGACCGTGATGATCAGGTTGCAGTTCTGGTCGATCATGCTGTTGATGTTCGGCGCGTAGTCGCTCGCCGTCTTCGACTCGGCCGTCTTGTAGCTCGATCCGAGCGACTTGGCGGTGCTGACGAGGCCCTCGTAACCGAGCTGGTTGAACGAGTGGTCGTTGAAACCACCGTTGTCGGAGACCATGCACGGCAGGAACTTGGATGCAGCCTTCGTCGTCGAACTGCTCGACGGCGCCTGGCCGCAGCCCGCCAACAGTGCCAGCGCACTCGCTGCGGCAAGTCCCGCCAGCGCTACCTTGCGAACTTTGGATGTCACGTTGTCCTCCACATTGCAGATCTGCGCGAGCGCGCGAGACGTCGATGAGACGTTACTCAAAGTTACGAACCGGCCGGATCCCGGTGCGGAGTTCTTAACGTCGCCGTTACCATCTTGTTTCATTCGAGCATCGTGGGACAGCCGGATGCTCAGATGAGCGAAGACGGTCTCACGTCATGAGCTGCCGCCGCCAACTCGCCGACGAACTCGCGCCAGGTGCGCTCCCCTCGGCGAGCGTTGTCTGAAGCGAGGTTCTCGCCTGAACGGTAAGCGCGGCCGATCCCGCCGGGTAGGCGAATCGGCAGGCTGCGACGGTGATGGCCGCCTGTCGTCTCAAGGTAGACATCCGCCAACTGCCGGATGTCGAGCACCTCCGGTCCTGCAGCATCGGCGACCCGTCCGGCCGGAGCACCGAGCACGAGTTCAGCGAGCCGGGCGGCGACCTCGTCGACATCGACCGGCTCGAAGCGCAGACCGCCCGGCGTGGGCAGAAGAGGAAGCTTCGACAAGCCCCGCACGATCGGGAGCACCAGGTCGTGCAACTGCGCGGCGCGCAGCACGCTCCACGGAATGCCCGATTCCGCGAAGTTTCTTTCGGCCGCCGCCTTCGCGCGGAAGTAGCCGATGGGCATCCGATCTGCGCCGATCACCGAGATGAGGACGAGGTGGTGTACACCTGCAGCCTTCGCGGCGGCCGCCACATTGGCGGCCGCGATGTCGTCGCCCTTCGCACCGCCGGCGAGATGCAGCACGACGTCAACGCCGTCGAAGGCTTCGGCGAGCCCGCGCCCAGCGAGCGTGTCGCCTTCGACGTGCTGAATGCCTGGCCGGTCGGCGCGAGGATGCCGGGAGAGTATCCGCACGTCCCGTCCTGCCGCAC
>DASZMW010000170.1:0-5525 GCA_035551735.1 Humibacter sp.
TACCGCCACTGGATCCGCACGCTCCACCCTGCCGGCGGCCGCGCGTTTCGCACCCGTGCGTTGCCCGCGGCCCAGTGCGGCGGCGGCTTCTTCGCCCCAGAGCGCCTGGAGCCGGGCAACCGTGTAGCCCGCGTCGAGAAGGTCGTCACGGAGCAAAGCGATGGAGACCAGATCGAGTTCCTCCTCCGCCGCATCGGCGTCGGAGGCTTCTGATCGCATCCCGCCATTCAACCACGCCGCACGTCGCCCACGCCGGTGCCGAAATTCGGAGATTCGCCGTCGGGTCCGGCGCGTCGCACCCGAGGTGCGGTGTGTCGCCATGGATCTCCGAATTCCAGCACGGGCGGCCAGGCTATCCGGCACAGACCGCCGGGTGGAGGGTCACTCCTGGTAGAACTGGCGCACCTCGACGAGTCCGGCACGGGCCATCGGATGCCGCGCGGCGATCTCGAGGGCTCGCTCCATCGACTCCGCCTCGATCAGGTCGAATCCGGCGATCTGCTCCTTCGACTCGGCGAACGGACCGTCCGTGACGATCAGCCTCTTGCCGCGCCTGCGCACCACCTTCGCGTCCTCGGCGGGAAGCCGCTCCCCGAGGATGCGCTCACCCGACGCGTCGAGCTCGTTGACCCACTGGTCGATGGGTACATCGGCCGAGTCCTCGGGCTCGCCCGTCGGGTCGGTGCAGATCAGCAACATGTATCGCATGAGCGTTCCTTTCGTCGTTCACTCACACCCTCGTCGCGCGAGGCCGCATCGATCCGACAAAATGCACGGAACTCTATTGCGCGGCACGCTCCAGCACGAGTTCGCGCACGCGCGCGGCATCCGCTTGGCCCTTCATCGCCTTCATGACGGCGCCGATCACGGCTCCCGCCGCCTGCACCTTGCCGTCGCGAATCTTCGCCAGAACATCGGGTTGCGCTGCCAGTGCGGTATCGATGGCCGCGATCAGCGCACCGTCGTCGGACACGACCTTCAGCCCACGCGTCTCGACGACCTGCGACGGCGAGCCCTCGCCGTCGATGACGCCCTCGAGCACCTGCCGTGCCAGACGGTCGGTCAGGTCGCCGCTCTCCACGAGCGCAACGAGTTCCGAGACATGGGCCGGCGACGCGAGGGTGGTCGCCGCGACGCCGCGCGCGTTGGCGACGCGGGCGATCTCGCCCGTCCACCACTTGCGGGCGGCTGCCGGCGGAGCGCCCGCGGCGACCGTCGCTTCGACCACGTCGAGCAGGTCGGCGTTCACGACATCCTGCATCTCGAGCGCAGTGAAACCCCATGCCGAACGCAAGCGAGTGCGACGCTCCGCCGGCGGTTCGGGCAGCGTGCTGCGCAGCTCCTCGACCCACTCGCGGCTCGGAGCGACGGGCACCAAATCGGGCTCGGGGAAGTACCGGTAGTCGTCGGCGTCGCTCTTCGGACGCCCCGCCGAGGTCGTGCCGGTGTCCTCGTGCCAGTGCCTGGTCTCCTGCGTGATCGTGCCGCCGTCCGCCAAAATGGCTGCCTGCCGCTGGATCTCGTACCGCACGGCACGTTCCACGGAACGCAACGAGTTCACGTTCTTCGTCTCCGTGCGCGTGCCTAGCAGGCCGGAGCCGCGGGGGCGTAGCGAAATGTTCGCATCGCAGCGCACGTTGCCCTCCTCCATGCGCGCGTTCGAGACGCCGAGCGCCTTCACGAGCTCGCGGATGTGGGCGACGTATGCGCGCCCGACCTCCGGGGCATCCGCCTCGGTTCCCTCGATCAACCTGGTGACGATCTCGACGAGCGGAACACCGCCACGGTTGTAGTCGACCAGCGAGTAATCGGCGCCCTGGATGCGACCGGTTGCGCCCGCGTGCGTGAGCTTGCCGGCATCCTCTTCCATGTGCGCGCGCTCGATGAGCACCGTCACCTGGCGGCCGTCCTCCAGTTCGACGGTGACCTGACCGTCGTGCGCGATCGGGTCGTCGTACTGCGACGTCTGGAAGTTCTTCGACGTGTCGGGGTAGAAGTACTGCTTGCGAGCGAACCGGGAGCTCTCCGCGATGTCGCAGCCGAGCGCCAGCCCGATGCGGATGCTCGACTCGATCGCCTTGTGGTTCACCTGCGGCAGACCGCCGGGGAGGCCGAGGCACGTCGGGCACGTGTTCGTGTTCGCACCGGAGCCGAACTCGTTCGCGCAGCCGCAGAACATCTTGGTCGTGGTGTTCAGTTCGACGTGCACCTCGAAACCGAGCACCGGCTCGAAGAGTTCGAGGGCCTTGTCGTAATCCATCAGGGCGTCCTTCGCCATCAGACCGCTCCCTCCTCGCTCGCGAACATCTCAGTTTCTGCCAGCGCCGGGGCCCTCGAGAGCAACGGATGCCCCCACCCTGCTTCGAGCAGCCGCTCGAGCGCGGCGCCGACCGTGTACAGCCGCGCATCCGCTCGTGCCGGCGCCATGATCTGCACACCGACGGGCAAGCCGTCCTCGGGCGCGAGCCCGACGGGGAGTGCCAGCCCCGGAACACCGGCAAGGTTCGCCGGAATCGTGGTGACGTCGTTCAGGTACATCGCCAGCGGGTCGTCGATCTTCTCGCCGAGCTTGAACGCCGTTGTCGGTGCGGCAGGGCTGATCAGCACGTCGGCCTTGTCGAACGCCGCGGCGAAATCGCGCTGGATGAGCGTGCGCACCTTCTGCGCACTGCCGTAGTAGGCGTCGTAGTAGCCGGCGCTCAGTGCGTAGGTGCCGAGGATGATGCGGCGCTTGACCTCGAGCCCGAACCCGGCGTCGCGGGTCGCGGCCATTACGCGCTCACTCGTGACAGGACCGCTCTGCGGCGTGACGCGCAAGCCGAAGCGCACGGAGTCGAACCTCGCAAGGTTGCTGGATGCCTCGGCAGGCAGGATCAGATAGTACGCGGCCACCGCGTACTCGAAGCTCGGCGCCGACACCTCGACGATCTCTGCCCCCGCAGCGGTGAGCAGCTGAACGGTCTCGTCGAAGCGCTGCTTCACACCCGGCTGGAAGCCATCGCCGCGGCCTGAGATCTCTTTGACGACGCCGACGCGCACGCCCTTCAGTGCGTCGTCCTTCAGTCCTTGACGCGCGGCATCCGTCATCGACGGCCACTGCTCGGTCAGCGACGTCGAGTCGAGCGGGTCGTGACCGGCGATCACGTCGTGCAGCAGTGCTGCGTCGAGCACGCTGCGGGAGACCGGGCCGACCTGGTCGAGCGAGCTGGCCAGCGCGATCGCGCCGTACCGGCTCACGCCGCCGTAGGTCGGTTTGACGCCGACCGAGCCTGTGACGGCGGCGGGCTGGCGGATGGATCCCCCGGTGTCGCTGCCGAGAGCCAGTGGCGCTTCGAAGGAGGCGACTGCTGCGGCCGAACCGCCTCCTGACCCGCCGGGGATGCGCTCGAGGTCCCACGGGTTGTGCGTCGGGCCGAACGCGGAGTGCTCGGTGGAGGAACCCATCGCGAACTCGTCCATGTTCGTCTTGCCGAGCGGCACGAGGTCGGCCTCGCGAAGCTTGCGGACGACCGTCGCATCGTACGGCGGCACCCAGCCGTCGAGGATCTTCGATCCCGACGTGGAGGGCATGTCGTACGTGCAGAGCACGTCCTTGATGGCGATCGGCACGCCGGCCAGCGGGCCGAGCTTCTCGCCTGCGGCGCGGCGGGCATCCACACCGGCCGCGGTTTCCAGCGCCCGATCGGATGCCACGTGCAGGAAGGCGTGCACGTCGGGGTCGACAGCTGCGATGCGGTCGAGGTGTGCTTTCGTGGCCTGCACGCTGGAGACCTCGCCGGACGCGAGCTTCTCGGCGAGGGCGGACGCCGTGAGACGGGTCAGGTCGCCCATCAGGCCTCTTCTCCCAGGATCGGCGGAACTCGGAAGAAGTCGCCCTCGCGGTCGGGGGCACCGGAGAGCGCCTGCTCCACGGTGAGTCCCGGCACCTCGACGTCTTCGCGGAACACGTTGGTCATCGGGATCGGGTGGCTGGTGGCTGGCACGTCGGGTGTCGCCACCTCGCTCACCTTGGCCACGGATTCAACGATTTGCGCCAGCTCGGCCGTGAGGCTCGTGAGCTCGGCGTCGCTGAGGTCGATGCGGGCCAGGTCGGCGAGATGCCGGACCTGGTCGGCGCTGATGTCGGGCATGCGTCTCCATGGTGTTTGCGGGCTCAGTGCTCGTCGGTTCGCGGGATCCCTTCAAGTCTATTCGGCGCGACGGGTGCCCAAGCCCTGGGGACGGGCGCTCAGACCTTCGACTCGCTTCGCTCGCTCAGGGAGCTGGGGGATGTCAGCCCTCGGACGGCGAGGGCGGCGGGGTGTGCGGGCCCGGCGTCGTCAGCGGAAGCGTCGACTGCTCGGGCTTGGGCCCGGTACCGAACAGGCCCTTGCCGGACACCCTGATGAGTTCGTACGCCTCGCGGTAGGTGCGCGGAACATTCGACTCGTCTCCGCCGTAGTGCGCGATCAGCATGCCGAGCAGCCCGACGCCGGGAGACGAGAGCGGGCGATCGTCGTCTCCGCCCGGCACGGGTGCGGACGCCTCGGGGTTCGGAGGAACCCACTGCGGATGGGTCTGGGGCCACATGGCGGGTTGCCTCGGGGAGCCAAGCGTGACCGCATTGTCGATGGTGGTTGCACCCTTGTCGCGGTCGGTGATCGGTGCGAGTCCGTACTTCTTCTCCAGTGTGGCCATCACACTCGAGTGATGCATCGTCTCGTTGATGACGTGGCCCTTCGCGGTCCACGCCGAGATCGCTAGCGCCGGAACACGCACGCCGAGCCGGTTGAATGCGAAGTCCATCTCCGTCGCGCCCTGGTGCTTCGACGGAGGCACCGTCGCTGGCGGCGGAACGTGATCGTAGATGCCGCCGTGCTCATCGAACGTGACGAACAGCATCGTGTTCATCGCATTCGAACCCTTCAGCGACGCGCTGGTCCTGATCGACGTGTAGATACGGTGCAGCAGCGCCTCTCCGGCCCGCACGTCGGAGATGGCGCCGCCCTCGATGACCTGGCCGTCGACATCCGTTCGCGTCATCGGCCCGACCGGCGGATGCATGTCGTTGTGGTCGTAGATCATGCGCGGCTCGATGAACGAATAGGCGGGCAGCTTTCCGTTCTTCACGTCCTCGTGGAACCGCGTCATGGTGCGGAAGTGGTCTGTCTTCCAGTACTTCTGCAGTGCAGGCGCGTGGATGAATCCCGTCATCGAGAGGAACTGGTTGTCGTCGAAGTAGATCGCCCACGTCTGGTTCGCGTGCTCCAGGCGGTTGAAGATCGTCGGCGTGTCATCTTTCACGTCGAACCACTTCCGGAACCCGTCTCCCCCGTTGTTCGTCACGAACCCGTGCGAAGTTCCCGCATGGAAGAACGAGCGGTTGCAGAACGTCTGCGACGGTACCGCGCAGTGCCAGTTGTCGTAGACCGCAAACTCGCGCGCGAGTGTGGAGAACACGGGCAGCATGGTGGGGTCGAACGCGCCCATCATGTGCCGGTACTCCTGGAGCGGCGGCGTGTCGTGGTCCCGTTCGACACGCAAGT
>DASZMW010000171.1:0-19505 GCA_035551735.1 Humibacter sp.
GAACAACGGTTGAAGTGCTCAACACTGATGCCGAGGGGCGCCTCGTGCTCGCCGACGGTCTTCGGGCCGCCGGCGAGGAGCATCCCGATGCCGTCATCGACATCGCAACGCTCACCGGCGCCGAGGTGGTCGCCTTCGGCACTCGTTACTCGGCCGTTATGGGAGACGACACGCTGATCGGCCGCGTGATGGATGCCGCCGAGCACTCCGGTGAGCTCCTCTGGCCGATGCCGCTCCCCTCCGAGCTGCGTGCCTCCCTGAAAACAGACGTCGCCGACATCGCGAACGCGAACCCGGGCAACACCGCGGGTGGGATGCTTCTGGCCGGCGTGTTCCTGCGCGAGTTCGTGGGCAAGACATCCGACGAACCGGCCGCGAAGACGATTCCGTGGGCGCATCTCGACATCGCGGGCTCCGCCCAGAACAACGGTGCCCCCTACGGGTATGCGGCAAAGGGCGCGACCGGGGTGCTGGTGCGGACGCTCATCCGCGTGGCGGAGGGGTTCCGGGCGCGGTAGTAAGGTCGTATGGGCAGGAATCGCCTGCCGATCGACGGCCGCCTGCAGCGAAAACACACGCTTCTCAAGGCGGTGACGTCCCGCATCCCGACCGTAGGAGTGAATGGGTGTCTGAGCAGAACTTCGACATTGTGGTTCTCGGCGGGGGCAGCGGAGGTTACGCGGCGGCATTGCGCGCAAGCGAACTCGGCTTCTCCGTCGCATTGATCGAGAAGGACAAGGTCGGAGGCACGTGCCTGCACCGGGGTTGCATCCCCACCAAAGCGCTGCTGCACTCGGCCGAGGTGGCCGATTCCTCGCGTGAGTCGGCGAAGTTCGGCATCAACACCACGTTCGAAGGCATCGACATCGCGGCCGTCACGGCATATCGCGAGGGCGTCGTGGCGAAGAAGTACAAGGGTCTCCAGGGTCTCGTGAAGGCTCGCGGCATCACCACTGTCGAGGGAGAGGGCCGCCTCGTCTCCCCCACCGCAGTGCGCGTCGGTGACGACGACTACGTCGGCAAGAACGTGATCCTGGCCACCGGCTCCTCTTCGCGGTCTCTTCCCGGTCTCGAGATCGGCGGACGGGTGATCACGAGCGAGCAGGCTCTCGAACTCGACTTCGTTCCGAAGAAGGTCGCCGTGCTCGGCGGCGGCGTGATCGGCGTCGAGTTCGCCAGCGTCTGGAAGTCCTTCGGCGCCGAGGTAACGATCATCGAGGCACTGCCTCACCTCGTTCCCAACGAGGACGAGTCGATCAGCAAGTCTCTAGAGCGTGCCTTCCGGCGCCGCAACATCGACTTCCGCCTCGGAGTGCGATTTCAGAACGTCGCCCAGAACGACGACGGCGTCGTTGTGACACTCGAGAATGGTGACACCGTCGATGCCGAGCTACTGCTCGTCGCGGTCGGGCGCGGTCCGGTCACGGCCGGGCTGGGCTACGAAGAGGCCGGTGTCACGATCGACCGCGGCTTCGTGATCACGAACGAGCGACTGGAGACCGGCGTTCCGGGACTATACGCAGTCGGAGACATCGTGCCTGGGCTTCAGCTTGCCCACCGCGGCTTCCAGCAGGGCATCTTCGTCGCCGAGGAGATCGCAGGCCTTGAGCCGATCGTCGTGGATGACGTGAACATCCCGAAGGTCACGTACTGCGAGCCGGAGGTCGCCTCGATCGGCCTCAGCCAGGCGAAGGCCGAGGCACAGTACGGCGGCGAGAACGTCACCGCTTACGACTACAGCCTCGCCGGCAACGGCAAGAGCGAGATCCTCGGAACCACCGGGTCGGTGAAGGTCGTTCGGGTCAACGACGGGCCGATCATCGGTGTCCACATGATCGGTGATCGGGTCGGTGAGCTCATCGGCGAAGCGCAGCTCGCCGTGAACTGGGAGGCATACCCCGAGGACATCGCGCCGTTCATCCACGCGCACCCCACCCAGAACGAGTCGCTTGGCGAGGCGTTCCTCTATTTGGCAGGCAAGCCGCTCCACACGCTCTGATCAGCGGGTGGAAACAGGCTGCTGCAATAAGCTTTCGTAACGAATCACATTCTTGAAGGAGACATGGTCATGAGCGAATCCGTCAGCCTCCCGGCACTCGGTGAGAGTGTCACGGAAGGCACGGTAACCCGCTGGCTGAAGAACGTTGGCGATCACGTCGAGGTCGACGAGCCTCTGCTCGAGGTGTCGACGGACAAGGTCGACACCGAAATCCCGTCGCCGATCGCAGGCGTCGTCGAGCAGATCCTCGTTCAGGAAGACGAGACCGTCGAGGTGGGCACGGCCCTCGTCACCATCGGTGACGGTTCGGGCGCTCAGGATGCCGCGCCCGCGCCAGCACCGGCAGAAGCTGCTGCCGGCGAACCGGAGGCTGCACAGGCAGAGGCCGCTCCGGCAGAGGTTGCACCAGCAGAGCCTGCACCAGCAGAGCCTGCACCGGCAGCGGCTGCTCCCAGTGCGCCAGCTCCGGTCGCGGACGCTCCGGCTCCCGCGGTATCGCCAGAGCCCGAGCAGCAGCCGGCGCCGGTCGCCGAGTCTCCCGCGCAGCCCGTGCAGGCACCCGCGCCCACTGCGCCGGCGGTCCAGGCTCCCGCCGCTCCGGCCGTCGCACCTGCTCCGGCCCCCGCCGCCGCACCATCTGCGCCGGCCGCTCCTACAGAGCCGACACCCGTTGCTTCGCAACCGGCAGCATCCGGTTCGCACGCCGGAACCGGATACGTGACTCCGATCGTCCGCAAGCTGGCGAACGAGCAGGGCGTCGATCTGACCACGGTTACGGGAACAGGTGTCGGCGGTCGCATCCGCAAGGAGGACGTGCTCACCGCAGGTACCGGTGCCGCCGAGGTGCCGGCCGCAGCCGCAGCTCCCGTCAGCACGAAACTCGAGACGTCGCCGTTGCGGGGCACCGTTCAGCCGATGTCGCGCCTTCGCAAGGTCGTTGCGGATCGCGCCGTCGTGTCGATGCAGAACTCCGCACAGCTGACGACGGTCGTCGAAGTCGATGTGACGAAGGTCGCCGCGCTGCGTACGCGAGCGAAGACCGGTTTCGAGAAGGCGACCGGAACCAAGCTCTCCTTCCTGCCGTTCTTCACGCTGGCGGCCGCTGAGGCGCTCAAGGCGTATCCGGTGATCAACGCGACGGTCGACGGCGAGAACATCGTCTACCCCGACCACGAGAACATCTCGATCGCGGTCGACACCGAGCGCGGCCTGCTCACGCCGGTCGTTCGAGACGCCAGCTCGTTGAACATCGCCCAGCTGTCGCAGCAGATCGCGGATCTCGCGCAGCGCACCCGCGACAACAAGCTGAAGCCCGACGAGCTCGCGGGTGGAACCTTCACGGTCACGAACACGGGTTCGCGCGGCGCTCTGTTCGACACCCCCCTGGTGTTCCTGCCGCAGGTTGCGATACTGGGAACGGGCATCGTCACGAAGAAGCCCGTCGTGGTGAAGACCGACGATGGCGATGCCATCGCAGTTCGCTCCACCGTTTACCTGGCGCTGTCGTACGATCACCGCATCGTGGACGGTGCGGATGCCGCGCGCTTCCTCGTCGCCGTGAAGAACCGCCTCGAGGAGGCGGCCTTCGAATCCGACCTGGGCATCTGAGCCGCCCGAGAAACACCAAGGCGCTCAGTTCTCGAACAACGCACGTAGACGCCAGCCGGCGTCGGTTCTGATCAGCAGAGCCGACGCCGGCTTCGTCTTGTCTCCGGTGCCAGGAGCCACGGCGATCACCGCGGCATCACCGAGCGTCTCAGCGAGAGAGAGCTGCGAGGCCGACGGCGCCGGGATGGAATGCCTTCCTGCTGACACGAGCGCGGTGTCCGCGGCGAGGATCGGAGAGCCTGCCTGCTCTATATCGGCGAGCATCTCAGCGTCGGCCATAGACAGGTATTCGCTGCGGAGTGCGAGCAACCGGGCTGCGGCCTTCACCGGATCGGTCTCGTCGGCGTCATCGTTCGCAGCGTCATCTTCGGCAGAGTCCGTGGTCTTGGTGGGTTCGGTAGTCCGCGTCGGCGTCGCCGCTGGGGACTCGCTCTCTGCGGCGGGCACGGCATTCGTGGCCGCGTGGCTTGCAGAGCCTCCCGGCGGGAGCAGCAGTAGCGCGCCGAGTGTGATGACCGCCGCAGCGCCGATCGCGAGCATCAACGGACGTCGCCTGGCCCGCGCGAACCTCTGAAGGCGCGTCGTGACGGTCGCAGTGACGCCGTTCTCCATCAGCGACAACGTGGCAAGCGCGAGCCTGCCGGCGCTCCGCCCGGAATCAAGGACCTGTTTTTCACGGGCTCCGGGTTCTCGACCTGCCGTGACGGGACGAAGGTCTGTGCGGTGCTCCCCTGACACGACGGCCGAGTTGTGCTTCATGGATATCGGTGCTGCGGGTGAGAGCGCGAAAAGCTCGCGTTGTGCCGTGCCGACAGCCGATACCTCGTCAGCCACCGCTGACGCGATCGAGCGGACTGCTTCGCGGCATCGTGCCAGGCGCTGCGGGTCGGCGAGATCGATCCTGTCGAAGACGGAGTCCACGGCATCCGCTGCACCGATCCAGTCGCTCTGTACACCCGCAGCGGTCGAGCGGACGGCGTCGCCGAAGCCGAGCAGCACCGGTCGCCCGCTCGCGTCGAGCCTGACCTTGGCGAGCGAAAGTGCGCCGTGCGCCCACCCGGCGGCGTGCACGGCGTGCACTCCGCGAATGACCGACACTGCCAGCGTTACGGCTTCCCCGACTTCGATGGTCGCCCGCTCGCGCAGAAGTGTGGCGAGGCTCGGGCCAGGAAGCCGCTCGAGAAGCAGGCAGCGCGGACGATCGGGAACGACGCTGACGTCGAGCAGCCGCACGACGTGTGGCGATGCGACGGATGCCAGACACCCAGCCTCGCCGCCGAACGCTTCGTCATCGACCGATGCGTCCATCGCCTTCACTGCCACCTCGCCGGCCGGTTCCGCCGCAAGATAGACGACGCTGCGGCTCCCTGCCCCTATCGTGCGCAACAGGCGGTAGCCGCCGAGGCTCTGCCACACGGTCGGCGCCGGCCCCGAGGGAGACGCTGAGCCGGCGGTTGTGACGGTGGATCGTGCGGTCATGCAGGCCATCGTCGTCGGTCAGAGAGCCGGAAGGGACCTGATCATCAGGATTGTTCGGCAGCCGCGCCGACTGCGCAATGGGGAGGAGGGGAACCCGTAGACTGCAGGATGTGATCGACTACGTCGTCACGGGGCTAAGCGCCAACTCCGTGCCGTATCTCGACGCTCTCGACCAGCAGCGTGCTCTGCACTCAGCTGTGGTCGACGGGCGGGCGCCTGACACTGTCCTTCTCCTCGAGCACGAGTCCGTCTTCACGGCGGGCAAACGCACGGAGCCCGATGAACGACCGAGCGACGGAACGCCGGTGATCGACGTCGACCGCGGCGGCAAGATCACCTGGCACGGCCCCGGCCAGCTCGTTGGCTATCCGATCGTCCACCTGGCCGAGCCGATCGACGTGGTCGGTTACGTTCGCCGTCTCGAGGGCATGCTGATCGACGTGCTCGGCGAGCTCGGGGTCGACGGACATCGCGTCGACGGCCGCAGCGGAGTCTGGGTGTCGACGGATGGTCCAGACGCGAAGGTCGCAGCCATCGGCATCCGCGTCGCCTCTGGTGTGACCATGCACGGCTTCGCTCTGAACTGCTCAAATGACCTCGCGCCTTATGACCGCATCGTCGCGTGCGGCATCAGGGATGCCGGAGTCACCACCATTTCGCGCGAGCTCGGCCGACTCGTGACTCCGCAGGACGCCGCTCCCGTTGTGCAAAAGCACTTCGACTCGGTGATCGGCGTGACTGCATGAGCGCCGCTCCGGAAGGGCGCAGGATGCTGCGCCTCGAGACACGCAACGCCCAGACACCGATCGAACGCAAGCCGGAGTGGATCAAGACCCGCGCCAAGATGGGTCCGGAATTCACGCAGCTGCAGAACCTCGTCAAGGCCGAAGACCTGCACACCGTGTGCCAAGAGGCCGGCTGCCCGAACATCTACGAGTGCTGGGAGGACCGCGAGGCGACGTTCCTGATCGGCGGCAGCCAATGCACGCGCAGATGCGACTTCTGTCAGATCGACACCGGCAAGCCTGCCGCCTTCGACGCGGACGAGCCACGCAGGGTCGGTGAGAGCGTCGCCCGGATGGGGCTGCGCTACGCAACCGTCACCGGTGTGGCCAGAGACGATCTCGTCGACGAGGGATCGTGGCTTTACGCGGAGACCATCAGGCAAATCCACGCCCAAGCACCGGGTACCGGCGTCGAGATCCTCGTTCCCGACTTCTCCGGCCGTCCCGAGCACTTGCGGCGTGTATTCAACGCGGAGCCCGAGGTGTTCGCGCACAACGTCGAGACGGTCCCCCGCCTGTTCAAGCGCATCCGTCCGGCATTCAGCTATCAGCGATCACTCGACGTGATCACGCAAGGGCGCGAAGCGGGAATGATCACCAAGTCCAACCTCATCCTCGGCATGGGCGAGGAGCGCGACGAGGTGAGTGAGGCGCTGCGTCATCTGCACGACGCCGGCACGGACATCCTGACCATCACGCAGTATCTGCGTCCAAGTCCCCGGCACTTGCCCGTCGCCCGGTGGGTGAGACCAGAGGAGTTCGTCGAGCTGAAGGCCGAGGCCGAAGCTGTCGGATTCCTCGGTGTGCTCGCCGGTCCGCTCGTGCGTTCGTCCTACCGCGCCGGGCGTCTGTGGGCGCAATCGATGTCGGCCAAGGGCCGCGAGATTCCGTCGCGCTTCAGTGCTTTGGCGGATGCCTCGCTCGGGTTCGCGCAGGCTGTCTGACAGCTGCGGCCCGGTACGCGCCCCCACCGCGTATCGGGCCGCTTACGAGCCGGTATCCTGGTGACCATGGCACGTAAGGACACCGCAGAGGCGAAGGAACCCGGCCGCATCAAGCAGATGTGGCAGGTCTTCCAGATGACCCGCCGGTACGACCCCCGCGCGCAGTGGTACATGTTCGGGACACTGCTTCTGGGCATCGTGCTCGGACTCGTCGTCGCGTTCACCCTCGGTGGCGGCGACGTGTTCAGCATCGTGCTCTGGGTCGTCGCCGGCCTGCTGCTTGGCGCACTCGGCGCGATCATCGTGCTCGGCCGCAGAGCGGAACGCGCGGCCTACTCGCAGATCGAAGGACAGCCCGGTGCCGTCGGAGCAGTGCTTCGCAGTTCGCTGAAGCGCTCGTGGCGTGGCAGCGAGATGCCTGTCGCGGTCAACGGCCGCACTCGTGACGCGGTCTACCGTGCCGTCGGGCGCGGTGGCGTCGTGCTGATCGGCGAGGGGCCGGAATCCCGCACCCGCAAGATGGTCGAAGACGAACGTCGTAAGGTCGCCCGCATCGTGCCGAACGTTCCGATCAACGTCTTCAACGTCGGACCGGACTCGGATGCCGTACCGCTGCACAGACTCTCCGGACGCATGGCGAAGATCAAGGTGGCGCTGACCAAGCCCGAGGTTCTCGCGGTCGACAATCGCCTCACCTCCCTCGGCACGCAGATGCCGATCCCGAAGGGTGTCGACCCGCTCAAGGTGCGCCCGCAGCGCGCACGCTGACGGCTCAGGGCTACGGCTAGGAGCGGACCAGAACCGTGCCGGCGACCTTGTCATGAAAGCCGCGCTGGTCGGAGTCCCAGACCATGGCAGGAACGACGACGCAGAGCAGCACCGTGCGCACCAGAGGACGCCACAGACCGACCCAGGTGCCGTTGAGGGCGACCAGGCGCAAGCCCACGATGCGGTGCCCGATGCTGCCGCCGATCGTCGGGATGAAGAGATACTGCAACACTGCGAAGACGGCGAGCGTCGCCCATGAGTCGTAGTGGAAGAACGCGAAAGATAAGAGCGACGCGATCGCCCAGTCGATGATCAGTCCGAGGATCCGACGTCCCGGTCTCGCCACCGACCGCGGCCCGGTCTCCGGCAGTCCCAGTCGCTCCCCCGGATACTTACTGGGTGCGAGATCGCCGAACCGGCGCGGAGTTGAGGGGGACGTTGGCACCGGCCGAGTCTATCGACGCGGTCTGCGCGTAACATCCCGGAAACAATCGCGATACGGTGGGGAAACCGCGTGCCCATAGCCTGTGACCGGCTGCTCGCGCAACCGAACTCCCGACTATCGTCACCCGCTTGGAGAGACCACATGTTCAGTGATTCTTCCGAGGTGCTCGCGTTCATCAAGGACACGGATGTCAAGTTCCTCGACATCCGATTCACCGATCTTCCCGGTGTGCAGCAGCACTTCAACATCCCCGCGTCCACCGTCGACGAGGAGTTCTTCTCTGTCGGGCAGCTCTTCGACGGTTCGTCGATCCGCGGTTTCGCGTCGATCCACGAGTCGGACATGCAGCTGATTCCGGATGTCTCGACCGCCTATGTGGACCCGTTCCGGGCCGAGCGCACGCTGGTGATGGTGTTCGACATCTTCAACCCGCGCAACGGCGAGGTGTATGGCAAGGACCCGCGCCAGGTCGCCAAGAAGGCGGAGAAGTACCTCGCGTCCACGGGAATCGCCGACACCGCGTTCTTCGCCCCTGAGGCGGAGTTCTACATCTTCGACGACGTGCGCTACGAGGTGAAACAGAACACGGCGTACCACTTCGTGGACTCCGAGGAAGCGGCGTGGAACTCCGGCCGCGACGAAGAAGGCGGCAACCTCGCTAACAAGACCCCGTACAAGGGCGGTTACTTCCCGGTCAGCCCGGTCGACAAGCAGGCCGACCTGCGCGATGACATCTCGCTGAAGCTGATCGACGCCGGCCTCATTCTCGAGCGTGCGCACCACGAGGTGGGCACCGGTGGTCAGGCGGAGATCAACTACCGCTTCGACACCATGGTGCACGCTGCCGACGACCTGCTGAAGTTCAAGTACATCGTGAAGAACACGGCCGAGCAGTGGGGCAAGACCGCGACGTTCATGCCGAAGCCGCTGTTCGGCGACAACGGGTCGGGCATGCACACTCACCAGTCGCTGTGGAACGAAGGCAAGCCGCTGTTCTACGACGAGGCTGGCTACGGCGGGCTGTCGGACGTTGCGCGCTGGTACATCGGTGGCATCCTGAAGCACGCTCCGTCGCTCCTGGCGTTCACGAACCCGACGGTGAACTCGTACCACCGCCTCGTGCCCGGCTTCGAGGCTCCCGTGAACCTGGTCTACTCGGCGGGCAACCGTTCGGCGGCGATCCGCATTCCGATCACCGGTACGAACCCGAAGGCGAAGCGCATCGAGTTCCGCGCACCGGATGCCTCCGGCAACCCGTACCTCGCTTTCGCCGCCCAGCTCATGGCAGGTATCGACGGCATCCGTAACCGCATCGAGCCCCACGAGCCGGTCGACAAGGACCTCTACGAGCTTCCGCCGGAGGAGGCCAAGTCGATCCCCCAGGTGCCCGGCACGCTCGACGCCGTTCTCGATGCGCTCGAGGCCGATCACGACTTCCTCACGGCAGGCGGTGTGTTCACGCCCGAATTGATCGAGACGTGGATCGACTACAAGCGCGAGAAGGAGATCAAGCCCCTCGCGCAGCGGCCGCACCCCTTCGAGTTCGAGCTCTACTACAGCGTGTAGCCGACAGACCCCCAAAAAGCGAAAGCGGGTCGCCCTTTGACGGGCGGTCCGCTTTCGTCATTTGTACCGCCTGGTTATTGCTCCCCGTAGAACACACGCTCGAAAACGGCGCGGGATCTTCGCGTGACGCCGAGGTAGTCCTCCTCCAGGTGCGTCGCGGAACCGGGCGGGTACTCCAACAAGCGGGCTACGCCCTCCAGCGCCTTACGCTCGACGGGGAGCAGATCCGACGTCTTGTTGGTCCAGAGCGTGACAGCACTACGAGCCCTGGACGCGAGGATCCAGGCGTCCCGAAGCCGGTCGGCATCCGTGTCGCAGACCAGGTCGAGGTCGACGCACGCCTGGAGAGCGTCCAGGGTCGACGTCGTGCGCAATGCCGGCGCGGAGGCGGCATGCTGGAGTTGCTGGAGCTGCACGAGCCACTCGACATCGCTCAGTGAACCGCGACCGAGTTTGAGGTGGCGGGACGGGTCGGCTCCTTGCGGAAGTCGCTCGTTCTCCACACGCGCCTTGATGCGCTTGACCTCGCGGACCTCTCGCTCGGAGATATCGACGGGATATCGCACAGTGTCTGCGAGCGCCGCGAAGTCCAGAAGAAGGGGCTCGTCGCCGGCGAAACCGCGGGCGCGCAGAAGAGCCTGCGCCTCCCAGGTCAACGACCATCGTGCGTAGTACGCACGGTAGGACTCGAGGGTACGAGCCGGAGGGCCGTTCTTGCCTTCCGGGCGCAGGTCCATGTCGAGCTCGAGCGGCAGACGTGCGTCATCGGTGAGGCGGTTCAGGTCGGCGACGATCGCATGAGCCGCGCGGTGCACCTCCTGCTGATCGGCCGACGCGTCGGCCCGGAACACGTAGATCACGTCGGCGTCGGATCCGAATCCCAACTCGCGGCCGCCGAAGCGACCCATGGCGATGACGGCGAATTCGATCGACGTCTGCGCGCGTTGCCTGATGGCGGAGAGGACGCCCGCGATGGTCACCTCCGTCACGTCTGTCAAGCCGGTCGCGAGCTCGTGCAGCCCACCGATGCCGAGGATGCCCGCGAACGCGAGGCGTAGCACCTCGCGACGGCGCACGGCGCGGATGGCGCGCGCCGCGGCATCCGGCGTCTCGTGACGCTCCAGGATCGCCGAAATCTCGTCGTCGAGGGCTGCGCGGGTGCGCGGCAGCAGGTCGGCATCGTCATCGAGCCACGCGACGCTCTCCGGAATGAGTCCGAGCAGTTCCCCCGCGAAGCGCGAGCTGGAGAGCACCCTTGTGAGCCGTTCGGCGGCTCCTGACGAGTCTCGCAGGAGCCTCAGGAACCAGTGAGTGCCTCCGAGGTCCTCACTCAGCCTTCTGAACGTCAGCAGTCCGTAGTCGGGGTCCGCCCCGTCGGCGAACCACTGCAACATCACGGGTAGGAGGGTGCGTTGGATGGCAGCTCGCCGTGAGACACCGGCGGTCAGAGCTGCGATGTGCCCGAACGCGCCGTGCGGGTCCACGAAGCCGATCGCGGCGAGACGTGCCTCGGCCTGTGCGCCGGTGAGCGAGGTTCCGTCGCCGGGAAGCGCCGCAACGGCGGCGAGCAGAGGTCGGTAGAACAACCGCTCATGCAGACCCCTGACGCGTCGCTTGATGTCGTTCCACAGCGTCGTGAGACCCTGAGCGCTGCCCGCCAACCCTGTGGCGCGCGCCAGCGTGCGGAGGCGGTGCTCCTCGCGAGGCATCAGGTGGGTGCGGCGCAGCTCGGAGAGCTGCAGGCGATGCTCGAGCAGGCGCAGCGTGCGGTAGTCCCGCGCGAACTCGGCCGACTCCGCTCGCCCGATGTAGCCGGCGGCGGCTAGTGCCTCGAGCGCCGGCAGTGTTCCAGCGACCCGGACGGAGTCATCCGTGTGCCCATGCACGAGCTGCAAAAGCTGCACCGTGAACTCGATGTCACGCAGCCCGCCGGGACCGAGCTTCAGCTGACGATCCACCTCGTCTTGCGGGATGTTCGCGGTCACCCGCTCCCGCATGCGCTGCACCGACTCCACGAAGCTCTCACCGGACGCGCTCTTCCACACGTAAGGCGAGATCGCGTCTGCGTACCGACTGCCGAGGCCTGGATCGCCGGCGATCGGTCGTGCCTTCAGCAGTGCCTGGAATTCCCAGCCCTTCGCCCAGCGGTCGTAATAGGCCAGGTGGGACTCGAGGCTGCGCACGAGCGCGCCGTCTTTCCCCTCCGGCCGAAGGTTGGCATCGACCTCCCACAGCGGAGGCTCGATCGCGATGGAGTCGATGCCGCGCATGGTGAGGGTCGCCAGTCGCGTGCCGATGTCGACGGCTCTTGGATTGGACACGCCCGCGTCTTCGTCGCCCTCGACGACGAAGATGACGTCGACATCGCTGAGGTAGTTGAGCTCCTTCGCCCCGGCCTTGCCCATACCGATGACGGACAGTCTCGTCGCGGCAACGTCGTCGAAGGGAAATGTGCCGGGGCCGGTGCCGGAAGCGATCTCGCGGGCTGCGGCGAGCGAGGCGTCGATGGCCGCTCCTGCGAGTGCAGCGAGGGTGCGGGCGACTCCGTCGAGCCCGTCGACCGGATCGGCCTGTTGCAGGTCGTACGCGGCGATCCGGGTGAGACCAGTGCGGTACGCCACCCGCAGTGCGGTCCAGGCGTCCTCGCCCGATACGTCGGACACCGACTCCAGCAGCTCGGCCCGCAACGCCTCTTCGGAGGGCAGCGTCGTCGCAGGCGTCTCGAACGCGACGAGCGCGCCTGGTGCTCTCATCAGAAAATCTGCCAGCCCGCCGGATGCTCCGAGCACGAGCAGAAGGCGGGCGAGCGTCGCGCGGTCGGCCAACACTGTGGCGCATTCCTGGGGCCTGCGACGCAACAGGAGCAGCAGCCGCTCGAGCGCTGCATCCGGATCGGCCACGTCGGCGAACATGTCCAGCGCGACGTTGGGGGCCGGGCCGCCGGCATCCGCGAGCTCATCGAGGTTCGTGCGCGCGTCGCTCAGCCCGACGAACCCTGCCCGTGCCAGCGCAGTCAGACTGATCGGAGGCATGAATTCATCCGTCGACGCGTGCCGACCACCGCGCGGTCAGAGGATCTCGAGGTTCGTGCGCAGCTCGTACGGCGTCACCTGCGCCCTGTACTCGCGGAACTCGCGCTGTTTGTTGGCCAGTACGTAGTTGAAGACCTGCTCGCCCAGCGTCTCTGCGACGAGCTCGGACTCCTCCATGCGCTGCACGGCCTGTTCGAGGCTCGCGGGAAGGGGGCTGAACCCGAGTGCCCGGCGTTCGGCATCGCTGAGTGCCCAGACATCGTCCTCAGCCTCGGCCGGGAGCTCGTACTCCTCTTCGATGCCCTTGAGTCCCGCGGCGAGCATCAGCGAAAACGCGAGGTACGGATTCGCTGCAGAGTCGATTCCGCGATACTCCACGCGCGCGCTCTGACCCTTGCTGGGCTTGTACAGCGGAACGCGCACGAGCGCTGAGCGGTTGTTGTGACCCCAGCAGACGTAGCTCGGCGCCTCGTCACCGCCCCACAGTCGCTTGTAGGAGTTCACGAACTGGTTCGTCACTGCGGTGATCTCAGGAGCGTGGTGCAGCAAGCCCGCGATGAACTGCCGTGCGACCTTCGACAGCTGGTACTGAGCGCCCGCCTCGAAGAACGCGTTCGAATCGCCCTCGAACAGTGAGAGGTGCGTGTGCATGCCGCTCCCAGGATGCCCCGTCATCGGCTTCGGCATGAACGTGGCGTACACGCCCTGCTCGATCGCGACCTCCTTGACGACCGTACGGAACGTCATGATGTTGTCCGCCGTGGTGAGTGCATCCGCATAGCGCAGATCGATCTCGTTCTGGCCTGGGCCTGCCTCGTGATGACTGAACTCGACCGAGATGCCGAGGTCCTCGAGCATGCGCACCGAACGACGACGGAAGTCGTGCGCCGTGCCACCAGGCACGTTGTCGAAATATCCGGCTGAGTCGACCGGTGCCGGCCCGCCCTCGCCGAACTGCGACGACTTGAGAAGATAGAACTCGATCTCGGGATGTGTGTAGAACGTGAATCCGCGCTCAGCAGCCTTCTCCAGAGTGCGCTTGAGCACGTTGCGCGGGTCGGCTACCGCCGGCTCGCCGTCTGGCGTCGTGATGTCGCAGAACATGCGAGCGGTCGGGTCGATCTCGCCCCGCCACGGCAGGATCTGGAACGTGGTCGGATCGGGATGCGCGAGCAGATCGGACTCGAACGTGCGCGTCAGCCCCTCGATCGCCGACCCGTCGAATCCGAGTCCCTCGGAGAACGCACCCTCGACCTCGGCAGGCGCGATCGCGACGGATTTCAGAGTGCCGACGACATCGGTGAACCACAGTCGCACGAACTTGACGCCGCGCTCCTCGATCGTGCGAAGAACGAAGTCGCGCTGCTTGTCCATGTGTCACCTCTCGTCGTGGATCTCAGGTTACCGGCTAGAGGAGCGCTCCATCACGATTACGCCGAGTACCCGCTTGGTTAGACTGACGGCCATGGCTGACCAGGCAGGTACCCCAGCGTCGACTCCCGCCGAAGAACGTCCGTACGGTGGCACCCCGGAGGGGCCGAAGCGCGTTCGTACCAGGCATTTCCAAAACGCCAAGGCCAACGGCATCAAGATCACCGGCCTCACCAGCTACGACATGCTGAGCGCCCAGATCTTCGATGCGGCCGGCATCGACTTCCTCCTGGTGGGAGACTCCGCGGGCAACAATGTCTTCGGCTACGAGACGACGCTGCCGGTCACCGTCGACGACCTCATCCCGCTGACGCGCGCCGTCGCGCACGCCGTCACCCGCGCCTTCGTGGTCGCGGACATGCCGTTCGGTTCCTACGAGACCGACGTGCAGGATGCCTTGCACACTGCGATCCGATTCATGAAGCAGACCGGCGCGCACGCCGTCAAGCTCGAGGGCGGCCAGCGAAGCGCGAAGCAGATCAGGCGCATCGTGGACGCCGGCATCCCTGTGATGGCGCACATCGGCTACACGCCGCAGAGCGAACACAAGCTCGGCGGGCACATCATCCAGGGCAGAGGCGACGATGGCATCGAGCAACTGCTCGCCGACGCTCACGCGGTCGAAGAGGCCGGGGCGTTCGCCGTGGTGCTAGAGATGGTTCCGGCGGATGCCGCGGCCAGAGTGACCGGGGAGCTCGGCATTCCGACCATCGGCGTCGGTGCCGGACCGAACGTCGATGGGCAGCTGCTCGTCTGGACCGATTGGGCCGGCTTCACGACCGGCCGTGTCCCTCGATTCGTGCGCCAGTACGCCGACCTGAAGAGCGTTCTGGGCGACGCTGCACGGCGCTACAAGGACGACGTGGAGCATGGCGAATACCCCGCACCCGAGCACAGCTATTGACCGGTAGCGGGCGCTCCGCTCGCGCGGAACCCGCGTGACTCGGGCCTAGTCCTTGGCGTCTTCCTCGGCCCACCTGGCGCTGTTCTCACGCAACTTGTCGAGCGCGTGTTCCGCCTCTTCGTGGGTGTCGAACGGGCCGACGCGGTTGGGCGCAGGCGACTTGAAGCCCTGCTCGACCGCACCGGTCTTGACGTTGTACCAGTACTTGTGCTCGATGTCGTCTTCGTAGGCGTCGACCATAAGCTTGATCCTATGCCCAAGGACTCCTCCGGCCACCTGATCCCCGGCCTCGTCTCTGCTCGCCGTGCCGTACCGACAGCCATTCCGCGCCCGGAATACGTCGGTAGGCCGGGGCCGGCGAGAGACGACCGCGGTGACGTCTACACGGCGGAGGAGATCGAGCTGATCAGGGAGTCAGGTCGCATCGCCGCGGAGGCGATCGCACTGGTCGGTGAGAGTGTCGCCCCCGGCGTCACGACGGAGGAGCTGGATGCCGTCGCGCACGACTTCATGGTCGCGAACGGCGCCTACCCTTCGACGCTGGGCTACCGCGGGTATCCGAAGTCCAGCTGCACCTCGGTAAACGAGGTGATCTGCCACGGGATCCCGGACGACACGGTGCTCGAGGCCGGCGACATCGTGAACATCGATATCACCGCGTTCAAGAACGGCTACCACGGCGACAGCAACCAGACGTTCATCGTCGGCGAGGCATCCGACGACGTGACACTCCTCGTCGAGCGCACGCGGGAGGCGATGAACCGGGGTATCAAGGCCGTTGCTCCCGGCAGGCAGGTCAATGTGATCGGCCGTGCCATCGAGTCGTATGCGAAGCGCTTCGGCTACGGCGTCGTACGTGACTTCACGGGCCACGGAGTCGGGCGTTCGTTCCACTCCGGCCTGATCATTCCGCACTACGACTCGGCACCTGCATATGACACCGAAATCGTGCCCGGCATGGTTTTCACGATCGAGCCGATGCTCACGCTCGGGTCGCCCGAGTGGGACATGTGGCAGGACGATTGGACAGTCACGACCCGCGACAAGTCCGTCACAGCGCAGTTCGAGCACACCCTCGTCGTGACCGAACGAGGCGCCGAGGTATTGACACTCCCCTAGCCGACACGGCTGCAGAACCACGTCGGCGCCGCTGTCCGGGTAGATTTCCCTCATGACCTCCACGACGGCAATCGGGATCGACATCGGCGGAACGGGGATCAAGGGGGGTGTCGTCGACCTCGAATCCGGAGAGCTGATCAGCGATCGGATCAAGCTGCCCACACCGAAGGGCGGCGAGCCCGATGAGGTGATCGAGGTCACCAGGGAAGTACTCGACACCCTCACCGGCGGCGATCCCAAGGATCCGGTGGGCGTGTGCTTCCCCGCTATCGTCAAGGGCGGCCGCACCCTTTCGGCGGCGAACGTCTCGAAGAAGTGGATCGGGCTCCATGCCGAGAAGAAGTTCGAGAAGGCGCTCGAGCGAGACATCCACTTCGTCAACGACGCGGATGCCGCTGGCTACGCCGAGACGACGTTCGGTGCGGCCAAGGGCGTCGACGGCCTCGTGCTGCTCACGACCCTGGGCACCGGTATCGGGTCAGCCCTGATCTACAACGGTGTTCTCGTGCCGAACGCCGAGCTCGGGCACCTGGAGATCGACGGGCACGACGCCGAGAGCAAGGCGGCGTATTCCGCAAAGGAACGCGAGGACCTCGACTGGGAGCATTGGGCCAAGCGTCTGAATCGCTACTACGGCTGGCTCGAGTTCCTCTTCACGCCCGACCTCTTCGTGATCGGCGGCGGAGTCTCGAAGAACTGGGACGAGTTCGCCCACTACCTCGACCTGAAGACCAAGGCCGTGCCGGCGACCTACCGCAACAACGCCGGCATCCTGGGGGCTGCAGCGCTGGCTGCGAACGACCCGCGCACCGATCGTCGCTGAGGTCGCGACGATTCTGTGAGGGAACGGGCCGGCTGATACGCCGGGTTCTGTTGGGCCAGCGGTGTTCAAGAACACTGCGTGCCCTGGACGGCCATCTATCTCGGGAGCGTGTTGCCACGATCCTCTAGCGGTCTACCCGGAAACGAGGCGAGCAGCCTCATCGTTTCCTGTCTGACCTTGCTCCAGGCGAGGTTTACCTAGCCAGCCGGGTCGCCCCGGCCGCTGGTGGTCTCTTACACCACCGTTTCACCCTTACCTCCGCTCGCGCGAAGGCGGTCTGTTTTCTGTGGCACTGTCTCGCGGGTTACCCCGGGTGGGTGTTACCCACCGCCCTGCTCTATGGAGCCCGGACGTTCCTCGGCGGCAACCCACGAGGTGTGATGCCGACGCGACCGTCTTGCCGACCCGTTCCGGCATCAAGCCTAGCCGAGCGACGAATGCGCAACGTGCCCGGGCGTCTCCGACGTCACTTAAGCCCAGGAGTTGTCGTCGCGGATCAGAACAGCCCCGCTTTCCGGGCAGAGCACCACCTCGTCGGGCGCAGCCGTATGCACGATGGCCAGGTCCGACGGAGACAGCTTCATGTTCGAGCCCAGAGAGACGCCGCCTACGAGACGGGCCGCACCCACGCCGTAACGGTCGTGCTGCTTCTGGTACAAGGCGACGAGGTCGGCCGGGAGCGTACTAGCAACTGCTGCGCGGTCCGCGATGGCATCCGAGCGCGAACGTTCGAACGCCGCGACTGCCTCGTCACGCTCGGCTTCCAGAGTCGCGACCCTGGCCTCGGCGTCAGCCCCCTCTGCATCGATGTCCGTGATCGTGGACTCCAAGTCCTCGATGCGCTGCATGATGGCGAGTTCGATGTCTTCGAGGTCGCCGCGGCGTTTGCGCAGAGCAACGAGCTCCGCCTCCAGCGCCGCGACATCCTTGACGGATGCCGTCTGCTGCACCCGCTCGGTATCGCGCGCCATGCGCGCCTCGACGACGGCGACATCGGACTCGATGCGCTTCAACTCGGTGCGCGCGTCTTCCAGTTCGCCCGTGACGCCGAGGCGTCTGCTGCGCACCTCCGCGACGATCGGGGCCAGTTCGGCCAGCGCCTTGGCCTGCGGCGGATTCGCGATGGAACGTGTCGCCTTGACGATGGCGGTATCGAGATCCTGCAATCGCAGCAACTCGAGTTGGTCGCGGGGGTCGGCTTTCACTGCACTCATCTCCGACCTGGCATTCGCCCGAGGTCATGTCGATCTGATCTGTCTATTCGATCGGATCCGTGTTGTCGATCTGGTCCAACGTATTGCACCGCCGCGTGGCGAGGTATCACTGCACGATCACGAAATCCCACGGATCGGTGCGGAGCTCGCTGACCTCGATGCGAATCTCGGGACGCGCGTGCCGCAACTGTTCGGCGGCTGTGTCGAGCCATACCCACTCCGCCGCCCAGTGCGAGACGTCGATCAGGGCCGGACCGCCGGAGACGCGTGCCTGTTCGAGGGCCTCCGACGCCGGGTGGTGACGGAGATCCGACGTGATGTACACATCGGAATCGACGACATCCGGCTCGCCGAGGAAGGCATCACCTGCACCACCGCAGAGCGCCACCTTGGTGACCGGCCTGGCGTAGTCACCAGCGACACGGATGCCCGTGGCCGTCGCGGGAAGAATGTCGGCGAGGGCGCGCGCGAGGTGGCCGAGCGTCGTCGGCTCTGGCATCCTGCCGACCCGGCCCAGTCCGGACGACGGTTCGGTGCCTGGGACGATCGGCCTGCTGTCGAGAAGGCCCAGGCGGGAGGCGAGCACATCAGACACGCCGTCGGGAACGACGTCAGCGTTCGTGTGGGCCGTGACGAGACTGCATCCGCCACGGATGAGCCGCGAGACGAGGGCACCCTTGTAGCGGTCCTCCGCAACCGTGGTCACGCCACGCAGAAGAAGAGGGTGATGCACCAGAAGCACGTCGAACCCACCGCCGACCGCCTCCTCGACGGTCTCGGCAACGGGGTCTACGGCCAGCAGCACTCGGGTCACGGGAGAGTCTGGCCCACCCGTTACGAGGCCAGCGGCATCCCACGGCTCGGCCCCGGAGGCCGGCCAGAGAACTTCGACGACCCTGAGGAGCTCTGCGATGGTTGCCGGCACCCTCAGAGCCTACGGCGTGCCGAGTGCATGCGTGCTGTGCCGTGGGACCCGGTCGTCTTTATCAGCGGCTTGCGGTCTCCTGGCGCTCGACCGCGCGCCTGCCTGCGAAGAGCGCAAGCGCCAGTCCGAGCACCAGAGCGAAGAGCACGCCGAGATCCGAGGCTGCGAGCGTGCCCTGCGGGTCGACGCCCAGCGCGCGATAGAGGTAACCCTCCCAGCGCAACCCATCGGCATCCGCTCGCATGAAACCGAGGCCGATGGCGCTGATGGCGATGAGCCCGATGACATTCGGCCACCGCCAGTCGGGATAGACCCCGCCGCGATGCAGTAGGGAGTCCGTCGCGAGTCGTCGGCGACGCAGCAGAAAGTCGCCGAAGAAGATGCCGGTCCATGCTGCGACGGGGACGGCCAAGGTGGTGGGATAGGCGAGCACCAGGGCACCGACACCTGAGACGTGGGCGAG
>DASZMW010000172.1:0-14899 GCA_035551735.1 Humibacter sp.
CCCGCCGACGTCGAAATCGTGCGCGCCGACCTGAGAGACGCGGCCGCCGTCTTCGATGCCCTCGACGGCGTCGACGTTGTCAGCCACCAGGCCGCGAAGGTCGGGCTCGGTGTGGACTTCGACGACACACCCGACTACGTCGGCAGCAATGATCTCGGCACGGCCGTGTTGCTGGCGCAGGTGGCGCGCAGAGGGATTCTCCGACTCGTGCTCGCCTCGTCGATGGTGGTGTACGGGGAGGGCCGTTATCGAGACGGCCTCGGTGACGCGACGGCTCCGGCGCGCACGCCGGCCGACCTGGCCGCCAGGCGCTTCGAGCCGCTGTCTCCGCGCACAGGTCGACCCATGACTCCAGCGTCGATCAGTGAGGACGCACCGCTCGAGCCCCGCAATGTCTACGCCGTGACCAAAGTCGCACAGGAGAGTCTGGCGCGTTCATGGGCTCGCGCCACGGGTGGAGTCGCCGCCTTGCTCCGCTACCACAACGTGTACGGCCCGGGGATGCCCAGCGGCACTCCGTACGCCGGTGTTGCGTCGCTGTTCCGGTCGGCGTTGGAACGCGGAGAGGCGCCGACGGTTTTCGAAGACGGGGCGCAGCTGCGGGATTTCGTGCACGTCGCCGATGTTGCCGCGGCGAATCTGGTCGCTGCCGAGTGGACTGCCATGCGGGAGCCCGGCGACGTACGGCCGTTCAACATCGCCAGTGGCGAGCCCCATACGATCGGCGAGTTCGCTGCATCGTTGAGCCGAGCCTTCGGCGGACCGGCTCCCGTCGTCACGGGCGAGTTTCGGCTCGGCGACGTGCGCCACATCGTGGCGTCCGCCGACCGTGCATTCCGTGAGCTGGGGTTCCGTGCGCAGACCAAGTTCGACGCCGGCGTGCGCGAGTTCGCAAACGCGGCGTTGCGTCCGGCGGTTGCACGCGGATGAGAGCTGGGGAGGCGCCGGCCCGCTCGATCGCCATGGAGCGGGCTCCCGAACCCGACCCGGACGATCCGCCCGCCGTGCGGTCACGCACCGCCGCGCTCGGCCTCATCGTCGCCATCGTGGTCATGGCAGCGGGAATCCTCGTTCCCTTCATCACGGGATGGGAGGTGCATGTGCAATGGTTCCCGCCCTTGCACGCCCGATGGATGCCCCGCGTCGGCCCTGGCACCGTCCCGTCGATCCTGCTGGCCGCTGCCGCCGTGGTCTTCGCACCATGGGCGTCGCGCCAAAGGTGGGGCCGTCTGCTGTTGCTCACCTTCGGCTACGGTCTGGCCTGGATGCTCGCCCTCGCCACGGTGGACGGCCTCGCAGGCATCGGCCACATTCTCGACACGAGCTACGAGTACCTGAACACGGCACGCACCGTCACCGACCCGTTCGCCGTGCTGCACGAGTATGTCTCGCGCATTCCATTGCACAGCGCACACCACTGGCCCGTGCACATCGCCGGTCACCCGCCGGGAGCGCTGTTCTTCTTCGTCGCCCTGGTGCGGCTCGGACTGGGCAGCGGTCTCGCAGCGGGTACAGCGGTCACAGTGATCGCCGCCACGACATCTGTCGCCGTGCTGGTGACCTTGCGCAGGCTGGGTGCCGAGACGGCGGCGCGGCGGGCGGCGCCGATCGTCGCGTTGGGGCCGGCGGCCGTGTGGATGGCGGTGTCGGCGGACGCCGTGTTCGGCGCGCTCGCCGCCTGGGGACTGTGCTGCCTGGCGTTCTCGGCGCGCTCTACGACCCGATCGCGAGCGGTCGCCTGGGCGTTGGTGGCGGGGCTCGCGCTCGGATACTGCGTGATGATGTCGTACGGGCTCCCGGTGCTGGGCATCCTCGCCCTCGCCGTGCTGGTGGCAGCGCGATCGTGGCGACCGTTGCCGTGGGCAGCAGGGTCGGCGCTCGCGGTCGTGTTCACGTTCGCTGCCGGCGGCTTCGTCTGGTGGGAGGCGTACCCCGTGCTCGTCCGGCGCTACTACGACGGCGTGCAGAAGTACCGGCCGTACTCGTACTGGTTGGGCGGAGATCTGTCGGCGCTGGGTTTCAGCGCCGGTCCTGTTGTCGGTTCGGCGATCGCCGCGACCTTCGCCAGACTTCGGAGCTTGGCGGGCAGAATGCCCGATCAGACGCGCACGATCGTGCTTCTTGTTCTCGGAGCCGTAGCGTGCGTGATCGCGGCAGACGTCTCCGGCATGAGCAAGGCCGAGGTCGAGCGTATCTGGCTGCCCTTCGAGCCATGGCTGCTCCTGGGCGCTGCGCTGCTCCCCGAGCGTTGGCGCCGCTGGGGTCTTGCCCTTCAGCTGACGACGGCTCTGCTCATCCAGCACCTGTTGTTCACGGGGTGGTGAGGCGTTGTTCACGGGGTGGTGAGGCGCCCGCGGTTCACGCGGCTAGGGCGGCATCCTGATCGCCGTCAGACCGGCATGGTGAATGCCGTGATACCCGTCATCGTGAGTCGTACGTCGTCGTCGCCTTCGATGATCGTGAGGAGCACGCTGTCGCAGCGGCGGCACCGCGCGACGTATCTCCTGTCGTCGGCGTAGACCACGGCCTGGGCGACGACTGCGATGTCGCCGCAGTGCACGCACCGGGCGCGGGCCGACGTGGCATCCCCGGTCATCACCTGGGACAACGGACCGGCGAGCACGTTACCGTCGAGCTTGTGCATCAGGCACCTCCGAACCGCTCGGCACGCACGTCATCGACCTCGTGTCCGAGTTCCTTCAACCAGCCGAGCACGCGCTCGACGAACGGTGTCGATCCGCAGACGTAGACCAGCGGATTCTGTTCCCGCGGCAGCACGAGTTCGCCGAGAAGTTCCCGCGTGAGCCGGCCTGCCGGCCTCGATGCGTTCTCGGGGGCCCGCCGGGAGAACACATAGTCGACGTGCACGGCTGCGGGACCTGAGTCGGCCGCCTCCCTGTCCAGTTCCGGGCGGAAAAAGATGTCATCGGGTGTGCGCACGGCGTAGAGCAGGCGGAATGGTGTGATGTCCGCCGCTGCTCGGTGCGCGCGCACGATCGCGGCGAGAGGCACTGCGCCGGAGCCGCCTGCAATGAGTTGGACGGGCCTGTGCGCGTGGTCCGGCTTCCACACGAACCAGCCGCCGAGCGGTCCGCGCACCTCGAGCTGGTCGCCCACCATGAGGTCGTCCACGAGATACGGCGACACCTCGCCTGTGGCGACCCGGTCGACGGCGAGCTCGATCGACGCCATCTCTCCCGACGAGGCGATCGAGTAGGAACGGCTCGCCTGATAGCCGTCGTCGGCGGTGAGGCGGATGTCGACATGCTGCCCTGCCGCGTTACCCGGCCAGTCGGGGATGTCGAGGACGATCCGCCGGGCGCTCGGTGTCTCGGGACGGGTCGCGGACACCGTGGCGACATGCCACGCTGCGTGCGCGATCACGAATAGCGCTCTTCGGTCCAAGGGTCGCCGTGCAGGCTGTAGCCGCGTTCCTCCCAGAACCCGGGCTCGTCCTGCGCGATCAACTCCAGTCCGCTCACCCACTTGGCACTCTTCCAGAAGTACAGATGGGGAACGACGAGGCGAGCAGGGCCGCCGTGCTCCGCCTCGAGTGGCCCGCCATCAGCCTCGAACGCGATCCAAGCCTGGCCGTCGAGCAGCTCGTCGAGCGGCACGTTGGTGGTGTATCCGCCGTAGCTGTGCACCATCACGTAGTCGTACGAGGTCTCCACGTGCTCGAAGACGCGGTCCAGCGACACGCCGCGCCACGGCATCCCGAGCCGGGACCAGTGCGTCACGCAGTGGATGTCGACGGTGAAGTCCTCGAGTCCGAGGGCGCGAAAGGAGTCCCAGTCCCACCGGATGGTCTTGCCATCTTCCGTCGTGATCGTGAACTCCCAGATCTCCGGGGCGATCTCGGGCGTGGCGCCGGCCGTGAGCACCGGCCAGTCCTCGACCTGCGTCTGCCCCGGTGGGAGGCGGGTGTCGCGCCCGTGGGCCTTGCTGCCGAATCCGCGAGTGATGAGCGCCATCTGCCGTGCCGCCTTTCCCAGCGACGAATGCTTTCCGAGCGATGAGGGCCGGTGCGTCGCCGCTCTCAGTATCGCCGAGCGGTCGCGGCTGTGGAATAGCGCCATCCGCTGGGACGCCGATCAGGCGAAGAGAATGACGCCGACGCCGTCCCCAGGTCGCACCTCGGTCGCCTCTTCGGGAACGACGGCAAGGCCGTCGGCCGATGCCAGGCTCGCAACAAGGTGCGAGCCAGATCCACCCGGCGCCGACGGCCGCACGCGGACGCCGCGGTTCGAGTCGCCGACATGCACGACGACCGGGATGTACTGACGCCTGCCAGCAGGCGAGGTCCAGCCGATGTCGGCGACACCCTCCAACACCGTGGGCGGAGCGATCCGACGGCCGAGCATTCTCGACATCGCCGGACGGATGAAGAGCTCGAACGACACTGCGGCGCTCACCGGGTTGCCTGGCAGGCAGAACACCCGGATGCCCGAGCCGAGCCGTCCGAACCCCTGCGGCTTGCCCGGCTGCATTGCAAGCCGCGCGAACCGTACTGAGCCGCCACCCGAGTCATCGCGCGAGCTCTCGCCGAAGCGAGCCCTCGACAGCGCTTCCTTCACCACATCGAACGCGCCGGCGCTGACGCCGCCGGACACAATCACCAGGTCGACGTCACGCGGGTCGAACCCGTTCAGCAGCTCGAGCAGTGATCCAGGGTCGTCGCCCACCACGGCACGATGTGCGGCGACGCCCCCGGCTCCGACGACCAGACCGGCGAGCAGAGCCGTGTTCGAGTCCGGGATCATCCCTCGCCCCGGCACCCGGCCGGGGGCGACGAGTTCGCTCCCCGTTGAGACGACGGCGACTCGCGGTCCTCTGGTCGCCGGCACCTCGCCGAAACCGGCTGCAGCCACGGAGGCGAGAGCCCGGGGAGTCAGAACGCTCCCGGCCGCCAGCACGACGGCGCCCTGCGCGGCATCCTCACCCGTGCGGCGGATGAATCGGTCGGGCACCGGCGGGGCGATGACGTGAACCCTGGGTGCGGCATCCGTCGGTGCCACCCAGCGGCCTGCGTCGCGATGCTCCACGGTGTCTTCGACAGGCACGATGGCGTCCGCCCTGGAGGGGACGGGTGCCCCCGTCATCACCCGAACAGCCGAGCCCGCAGGAAGGTCGGGGTCCGCACCCGACCCGGCCGGCACGTCCGCGACCACGGTCAACTCGATCGGGCGTTTCGCAGATGCGGCATGCACATCCGCATGCCGCACGGCGTAGCCGTCCATGGAGGAGTTGTCGAAGAGCGGAACCGGATGCCGCGTGCGCACGTCCGTGGAGATCGTGCGTCCCAGCGCCTCGGCGAGCGGCACCATCTCTGATGCAGCGGGCTGGAACGCCTCCAACACCGACTCCTGCCACTCCTCGACGGTCAGGTACTCGGGGGCACGACGTTCGGAAGGTGTCATGACACCACGCTAGGCGTGCAGCGGTGCCGGCGGAGGCGCCGCGGTTCCCCGTCCCGCCTCGTAGGATCGTGGAACGCCACGAACCAGCAGGAGGCGAACATGGTCCCGCACGATCGAGCGAGCGCGATCAGCGGCCCTCATCTGGTCGGTGACGACCTGACACCCGAGGCACGGGAACGCTACAGCAGGCAGATCGTGCTGCCCGGCTTCGGTGTCGAGTCCCAGCGCGCGTTGGCCTCGGCGCGAGTGCTGGTGATCGGCGCGGGTGGCCTCGGCAGCGCAATCGTCCCCGCGCTGGCCGCGACTGGTGTCGGCACCATCGGCGTGGTGGATCCAGATCGCGTCGAACTGTCCAACCTGCATCGTCAGACTGCGCACGGCGTGGCAGACGTTGGAAGGCCCAAGGTCGATTCGCTAGCCGAGACGGTCGCGGCGATCGATCCCGATATCCGATTCCGTGCGGACGGGCTGACCTTCGACGCCGGCAACGCCGAGCGCTTGGTGCGCGATTACGACATCGTGATCGACGGCAGCGACAATTTCGCCACGCGATACCTCTGCTCCGACGCGGCCGTGCTCGCGTCGATCCCTCTCGTCTGGGGAGCCGTGCTGCGCTACGACGGCCAGGTCGGGGTGTCGTGGCCGACCGGCCCTACCTATCGCGATCTCTTCCCCGTGCCGCCCGATCCCGACGACGTGCTGGACTGCGCTGTCGGCGGCGTTCTCCCTTCGGTATGCGCCGTCATCGGCGGGCTCGTCGTCGCGGAGACCGTGAAGCTCATCACGGGTGTCGGCACACCATTGGTCGGTCGCATGCTCTCCTACGACGCGCGAACAGCACGCGTGCGCGAGATCGCCTTCGATCGCAGCCCTGACGCACCACCGGTTACCGGCCTGGTCACCGATGTCTCGGCCCCGGCCCGAATGCTCGGCGCAGTAGCGGATGCCATCGCCACCGTCACGGCCGAGTCCCTGCTGTCCCAGCTCGGCACGGAGCATCCGCCACTGCTCGTCGACGTGCGCACCCCCGAGGAACGCGCGCTCCGGCCGCTCCCCGACGCCGTGACCGTGCCGATGGGCGAGCTCGAGCCTCGCACTCCACTGCTGTCCGAACACGCGGCTCGTCTGGTAGCGGCTCAGCAGGAGGGCGCAGGCGTGGTGGTCGTGTGCGCTGTCGGCGCGCGTTCACGTCGTGCGGTGCTGGCGCTCACCGAGGCGGGCGTGGGTGGCTTGCGGTCCCTGGACGGCGGCATCCACGCACTCGACGCCGCGCTCGCTTCGAACGTCTCGAACGTCTCGAACGTCTCGAACGTCTCGAACGACGATCTCGTTGTGCTCGCGACGATCAGCGAGGAGTCGCTCGACGAAGCTGCGGTCCGGGATGCAGTCGGCACGGCCTCCGACGGGGCGATCGTCGTGTTCCTGGGAGTGGTGCGCGACCACGACGGTGGACGGGGGGTGAGGGCGCTGGAGTATTCGGCGCATCCGGACGCCGAGCGGTTCCTTCGCGACTGCTGCCGACGGGTCGCGGACGCGACCGGGTTGCGGGTGGCGGCGACGCATCGCGTCGGCGAACTGGTGGTGGGCGACGTGGCACTGATCGCGGCCGTCGCCTCCTCTCACCGGGCAGAGGCGTTCGTCGCTTGCGCGACTCTCGTCGACGAGATCAAGGCCGGGGTGCCGATCTGGAAGCGCCAGCGATTCGACGACGGCGCATCCGAATGGGTCGGTCTCGATCACGGGAGCGCAGGTCCGGCTTCAGCAGATATCGGCCTCGGGTGAACCGGCGTCAGCCCCCGATGAACGACATCTCAACTCTGGCCGGAGCACGGCCTTGCGTGTCCGCGCCCCGAAGCTCGGAATATCGGTCGTCGCGCGTGCGCCACGCGCCGAACAGAACGTCGGCGACGGCCTTGTCGCTCTCGGTCGCTGCGTGCCTCAGATCGACACCGTCCGACGCGAAGAGGCAGGTGAACAGGCGCCCGTCGGCCGACAGCCGGGCGCGGGTGCAGGAGCCGCAGAACGCTTCGGTGACGCTGGAGATGACACCGATCTCGCCCGAGCCGTCCGCGTAGCGGAACCGCGACGCCGTAGCGCTTCCGCGCTCCGCGACAGGCACCAGCGGATGCCGTCGCCCGATCCGTTCGACGATCTCCGCCGACGGCACCACCTCGTCGAGGCGCCACCCGTTCGTGGTGCCCACATCCATGTACTCGATGAAGCGCACCGTGACTCCTGTGCCGCGGAAATGCTCGGCGATCGCCTCGATCTCCCCGTCATTGAGACCTCGGCGCACCACGGTGTTGACCTTGACGGGCAGACCGGCCGACCGTGCTGCTTCGATGCCGTCGAGAACGCGCGTCAGCGGCATCCTGGTGTCGCTGATGCGGGCGAAGCTCTCGTCGTCGAGGCTGTCGAGCGACACCGTCACCCGATCGAGCCCCGCTTCCCGAAGGGGCGCGCCGAGACGTGCGAGTGCGGTGCCGTTCGTCGTGAGTGCCAGGTCGACGGCGCCACTGTCGGCACGCCGCAACTGGCTCAACCGCGAGACGAGGTCGGCGATGCCGGGTCTCAGCAGCGGCTCGCCGCCGGTCAACCGCAACTTCGTCACCCCGCCGCTCACGGCGACGCGGGCAACGCGCTCGATCTGGTCGAACGTGAGAAGGCGTTCGGCCGGCAGGAAGACGTGGTCAGGGCCGAAGAGCTCGCGCGGCATGCAGTACACGCAACGCAGGTTGCAGCGATCGGTCAGGGAGATGCGCAGATCGCGCAGCGCACGCCCGCGCAGATCGCCGATGCGATCACCGATGCGTTGTGCGCCCATGCGTTCACCGTAACCTCCCGACGCCGGGACCACCGGGCCGGATGTCCAGGTTGTCATCGAGTCGCGGATGCGTCGCCGTCGGCCGAGTACACGGAGACGGCGGTCGCGGGAACGTGCAGCACGACCGGCTCTCCTCGCCTCAGCCCGAGTGCGGCGAACTCGGCAGGCTTCAGGTCTGCGCCCAGCGCTCCGACGAGACGCACGTGTACGCCGCCAACGCTGCGTTCCCACTGATCGACAACGGCGTCCAGTCGCGATTCGCCCTCCACCCGGCTCCCGTCGTTGTCGCGGGCGATGCCGACGGATGACGGTGCGAACGCGGCGAACGCGCGCTCGCCCGCGCGCAACGGCTCTGACTCGCGGCCCCGAAGCATCCGCCCGTCGTCGGTCCTCAGCAGGCCGCCGCCGAGGAACGTGCCGGCAAGGAAGTTCATTCCGGCCAGCGCCGCCACGAACGGCGATCGGGGCATCCCGAGCACCCGGTCGATCCTGCCGCCGTCCACCACGCGCCCGGCGTCGAGCACGACGCAGTCGTCGGCCAGGGAGAGGGCATCGACGACGTCATGCGTGACGATCACCGCCGTCGTAGCGGAGTCGCGCAGGGTCTCGGCAGTGAGCATCCGCATGTCCCCGGCGGTGGTCACATCGAGCGCAGAGAACGGTTCATCGAGCAACAAGACATCCGGCCGTGCGGCCAGAGCCCGGGCGAGGGCGACGCGTTGCTGCTGACCGCCGGAGAGTCTCGCGGGCCGGCGATCTTCGTACCCGAGCAGCCCGACGGCGGCCAGAAGCCGAGTCGCGTCGGCGCGGGCGTCGTGGCGCGATGCTCCCGCAGCCCGCGGACCGAAAGCGACGTTCTCGAGCGCGGTCAGGTGCGGGAACAGCGAAGGCGCCTGATTGAGCAATCCGACTCTGCGGTGCTCGGGCTCGATGTGGATGCCTGAGCGCGCGTCGGACAGCACGCGAACACCGATGTGCACGCCACCTCGTTCCGGTCGCAGACGCCCGACCACGATGTCGAGCAGCGTCGACTTGCCGGCACCATTCGGACCGAGCACGGCGAGTACGTGTCCCGCTGCGGCCTGCAGCGCTACCTCGAGTGCGAATGCTCCGCGTCGCGCCAGCACGTCGACGACCAAGCTGGAATCGGAGTCCTCCGCTGAAGCGCTCACAGGCCGACGTCCTCTCGCCAGCTTCGCATCGCGAGCAGCACGAGAACGGCGACGACCACCAGCAGCAACGAGAGAGCGATGGCGGTGTCCTGTCCGACACCACCGCCGTTGAACGATGTGTAGATGGCCAGCGGCATCGTGCGCGTGACGCCTTGCTGGTTGCCGGCGAAGAGTGCGGTTGCACCGAATTCGCCGAGGGCGCGCGCGAAGCAGAGCACGATCCCCGCCACCAGGCTCGGGCCGACAAGAGGCAGCGTGACGCGGCGGAACGTCGTCCACCGCGAGGCGCCCAACGTCGCAGCCACCTGCTCGTACCTCACACCCGCCGTGCGGAACGCGCCCTCGACCGCGATCACCAGGAACGGCATGGCCACGAACGACTGTGCAATGACGACGGCTCCTGTGGTGAACGGGATGCGGATACCCACGGCGTCGAGCGATGCACCGACCAGACCCGTGCGGCCGAGCAGGAACAGCAGCGCGATGCCTCCGACCAATGGCGGCAGCACGAGGGGAAGGGTCACGACGGCACGCAGCACGCCGGCTGCGCGTGACGTCGTGCGCGCGATGAGTAAAGCGAGCGGGACACCGAGGACGATGCAGACCACGGTCGCTGCCGCCGCGGTGACCAGCGACAGGGACAGCGCGGACACGGCCTCCGGCGAGACGATCGCGGCCGGAACAGACGTCCAGTCTAGCTTGGCGATCAGTGCGACCAGCGGCAGCACGATCAGCGCCAGCCCTACGACGGCGGGCGCGATCAGCCAGCGCGGACCGCTCACGGAGCCCCGAAGCCGTACGAGCGCAGCACCTTCTGTCCAGCACTGGAGAGCACGTAGGCGACGAACGCCTTGGCGATCTTCGCGTCCGGCGCATTCTTCACCGCGGCGATCGGATACCTGTTGATCGCCTTGTCGGCGTCGGGGATCGTCACACCGTCGACGCTTGTTTTCGCTGCCTTGACATCGGTCACGTACACCAGCCCGGCGTCCGCCGCCTTCGTCGACACCTTTGTGATGACCGCGGTGACGTTCTGCTCCTCGCTCACCGGCGTGAGCTTCACGCCGTCCGCCGCCAGCAGCGTCTGCGCGGCCGCACCACACGGAACGGCGGGCGCGCACAGCACGGTCTGAATTCCCGACGCGGCCAGTTGCGAGAGCGTGCTGATCTTCTTCGGATTGCCCGGTTGCACGGCGATCTCCAGTGTGTTCGTGGCGAAGATCTTCGGCGTGGATGCCGCGAGTCCGGCCTTCTGTACAGTGGCCATCGTCTGCTGGTCGGCCGAAGCGAACACGTCGGCGGGAGCGCCCTGCACGATCTGCGTCGCGAGGATCTGCGAACCGTCGTAGTCGATCGGCTTCACGGTGACGCCCGGGTGGGCAGCGTGGAATTTTGCTGCCAGGTCGTTGAACGACGCAGTCAGCGACGCCGCCGCGTAGACCGTCAGCTCACCCTTCAAGGTGTCTTTCGCGGCGACGCCGGATGCCGAGGACGAAGCGGATGCCGTTCCTGTGGCCTGCGCGGAGCATCCGGTCAGCGCCACAGCGGCGGCGATCAGCACGGTCGGGCCGATCAGCAGCATCCCGCCCCGTCCGAGGCGCGTGCGTCGTCTCCGGGCTGCCCGAGCCGAGTCGATCGGCGGAGTCATACGGTTCATTCGGTCTCCTCTTTCGCTGCTTCGACCACGACCATGGTCGCCTTGACGACGGCCACGGCACGGGAACCGACCTCGAGTCCGAGATCGCGGACCGCTTCTGTGGACATCAGTGAAACCACGCGAGCTGTGCCGCACTGCAGCTCCACCTGAGACATGACGGCGTCGCTGACGACCTTCGTCACGATGCCGACGAAGTGATTGCGCGCGCTGCGAAGCACCCCTGTCGTGTCGGCGGGTGTCTTGGCGATCTCGGCCGCGTACCTCGCAAGCTCCGGGCCCTCGATCACCTGTTTGCCTGCGTCGTCGGAAGTTCCTGCAACGTGTCCGTCGCGTATCCAGCGACGTACCGTGTCGTCGCTGACCGCGAGCAGTTCGGCCGCCTCGCTGATGCGGTATTGCGTCATGGTTCCCGACGTTAGCGCCGCATCCGCGGTTCGATGTTGCCTATTTATTACGCATTCGAGTCAGTAGCGACCCTTTCGCCGTGCTCGGCCGTGCCGGAGATCACGGCGACGGTGTGATCGAGCACGCCGTCGAGTACCTCGAGACCGTCTCGCACCCCTCCGGAGGAACCGGGCAGGTTCACGATCAACGTCCGTTTGGCGACTCCGGCGATTCCGCGCGAGAGAAGTGCTAGGGGAGTGTTCTCGGCGCCCCGCCTGCGCAGCTCCTCGGCGATGCCCGGCAGCTCCCTGTCGATGACCGCGCGCGTCGCCTCCGGTGTCGCGTCATCCGGCGAGAGGCCGGTGCCACCCGTCGTGATCACCAGAGTGGCGTGGTCCTCGATCGCGGCCAGCAGCGCGGATTCCACGGGCGGTCCGTCGGGTACCACGACCGGTTCGCCGGTGACCCAGCGACGCTCGGCGAGCCAGCGGACGATGACCGGACCAGTGGCATCCTGCGCCGTTCCGGCCGCGGCACCGGTCGACGCCACGATCACAACGGCTCGACGTTCGCCGCCGGTCATCGGCCGGCGTCCTTCGTCGTCTCCCTGGTCCAGTCGCCGCTTCGCCCACCCTGCTTCTCCACGACGCGGATGTCCGTGATGACGGCTTCTCGGTCGACCGCCTTGATCATGTCGTACAGGGTCAGTGCCGCGACACTCGCCGCCGTGAGCGCCTCCATCTCGACGCCGGTCTGAGCCGTCGTCGCCGTCGATACGGAGACCAGCACCCGGTCGCCGGCGGCCGATATTTCCACGTCCACGCTGTTCAGCGGAAGCGGATGGCAGAGCGGAATGAGTGTCGATGTCTGCTTCGCAGCCATGATGCCGGCAATCCGAGCCGTCCCGATCGCCTCTCCCTTCGGAAGCGTCCCGTCGAAGATGGCGGAGACCACATCCTGTCGGGTGATCAATGTCGCCTCGGCACGCGCCCGACGGGCCGTGGCTGGCTTCGCGCTCACATCGACCATGTGCGCGGAGCCGTCTGGACGCACGTGAGTGAGCGGTGGCCGCTCGTCGGAGGGAGTCGTCATCTCTCCATCCTGCTCCGTGTTCGGCGTGCCCGCGCGTGACTCAGCCGCCCGCGAACGGAGGGAGCACGTCGACCCGGCCGACGATGGGTCGGGAACGGTCCCTGGACGCGACCCCGTCGACGAGGAACGAACCGGACGCCAGCACCCTCGTCATCGCCTGGCCGTACCGGTCGGACAGCAGCTCGCGGAGTGCGCCGACCGTCGGCGCATTCAGCGTGAGCGTCTCCTCCTCGCGGCCTGCGGCCTCGGCCGCGGCGGCGAAGTAGCGCACGGTCACACTCGTGTCCGATCGGGAAGTCATTCGCTCATTCTCGCCCACGGGTCATCCAACGGGTCATCGACCTAAGCTGTGCCTCATGTCGACCGTCGCCCCCGCACCGCGCGGGCGGGCCATGTACGCGACCGCGGCAGCCTGCGGACTCATCGCAGCTGTGGCCGGCTGGGCTGTCTCCGAGGTTGCCGCGGCGTTCGTGGGCGCGGCATCTTCTCCGTTGTTCGCGGTCGGTTCGTGGGTGATCGACCTGACGCCAGCCTGGTTCAAAGACCTGGTCATCTCGCTCTTCGGCACCGGCGACAAGATCGTGCTCTTCGTGTGCTTGGGAATCGTCGTGGTGGTGCTGGCCGGCGCGGCCGGCGTCCTCGAACTGCTGAGGCGCCCGTTCGGCGTGATCCTGCTGGGCGTGATCGGGCTGATCGCTCTGATCGCGGTGATGACGCGTTCCGACGCAACCTACTGGTGGCTGCTGCCGACCTTGGCGGGAACCCTCGTCGGTGTGTTCGTGCTGACAAGGGCGATGGACCGACTGCGGGCCTGGATGCGTTCGTCGCGGCCGTCGCGCCTGCCAGGCAGCGGCGCTCCCGCTCGACGATCGTTCCTCGCCTTCGGGATCGGCGTCGGTGCAGTCGCCCTGGTCGCCGGGGTGATCGCTCGGTCGATCAACGCCGGAAGCGTCGCGATCGCCTCTGCTCGAGCGTTGGTCCGACTCCCTGCACCCGTTAAGCCGGCGCCACCGATTCCGCGCGGCAGCGATCTGCGTCTGAGCGGACTCGCAGCGTACGTCACGCCGAACACCGACTTCTACCGCATCGACACCGCACTGCAGATCCCGGCAGTCGACCCCGACACGTGGAAGCTGACGATCGGCGGCATGGTCGGCGAACCGCTCACCCTCACCTTCGCGCAGCTGCTCGCGCTGCCGCTGGAGGAGCACACCATCACACTGGCCTGCGTCTCCAATGAGGTGGGCGGGGACCTGGTGGGGAACGCCACCTGGCTCGGGTATCCGGTGCGCAAGCTGCTGGCCAAGGCGAATCCGAAGTCATCCGCCGACATGGTGCTCTCTCGCAGCGTCGACGGCTTCACAGCCGGAACTCCGCTCGATGTGCTGACAAACATCGGTACGGATGCGCTCATCGCTGTCGGCATGAACGGCTCGCCTCTGCCGCTGGAGCACGGATTCCCCGTGAGGATGGTCGTGCCCGGCTTGTACGGGTACGTCTCGGCCACGAAGTGGCTCACAGAGCTCACAGTGACCCGATTCGACAGGGCACAGGGATATTGGACCGACAAGGGATGGTCGGTCAAGGGCCCGATCAAGACCGCCTCTCGCATCGATCGCCCGCGGGAAGGCGCATCGATCGCAGCCGGGCGCTACGCGGTGGCGGGGGTCGCATGGGACCAGCACACGGGCATCCGCGCCGTCGAGGTGCGCGTCGACAACGGGCCGTGGCAGCAGGCGCGCCTCGCCGCGACGGTGTCGGCGGACACCTGGCGGCAGTGGGTGTGGGAGTGGGATGCCGCCAGCGGCAAGCACACTCTTCAGGTGCGCGCGACGAATGCGGAGGGCTACACGCAGACCTCGGCGCTCGCGCCGCCCGCGCCGAACGGCGCCACCGGGTGGCACACGGTCGACGTCGAGGTTCGGTGACGACGCAGCATCGGTGTTCCGTGCCGTTGTACTTCGGGCTACCCTGCCAGCATGAAGCCGGTCATCCGGCCGGCACCAAGGTTCTGGAGGTCGACGCACCATGACGCGTTCCATCGATTGGTCCGTTGTCAGCGCAGAGCACGTGCGATCCGCGGTCCACGAATACGAACAGCACGGCGCGGATGCCTTCTTCGCTCGATTCGGATTCGCGCCGACGACGACATACGCCCTGGTGACGGCAGAGGGGACGTTTCCGCCCAAGGCGATTCTCGGAGCGGCGTACGAGATCGCGACAGGTCAGCGACTCGCGTCAGCGGACTTCGAGGGAGGCAAGAGCGGCGCAGTGCGAGTGCTAAACGCCCTGGGGTTCGACGTCGAGCCCCGGCATGGATAAGCGGGCCACGTAGCCGCCCTGCCTCAGA
>DASZMW010000173.1:0-3158 GCA_035551735.1 Humibacter sp.
CGAAGGGTCGAAGGGTCGAAGCGTGCCACGGGTGGCCGCCCTTCGACTCGCGCTGCTCGCTCAGGGACCTGTCGCTCGCTCAGGGAGCTGGGGCACACTCCGGCGCGCAAAACTATACGAACGCAGCGACGCCCGTGATCGCGCGGCCGACGATGAGGGTGTTCATCTCGCGGGTGCCCTCGTACGAGTACACGGCCTCCGCGTCGTTGAAGAACCGGGTCACGTCGTAGTCCAGCACGATGCCGTTGCCCCCGAAGATCTCGCGGGCCCACGCAACGGTCTCACGCATGCGGGAGGTGGTGAACGCCTTCGCAAGCGCGGAGTGCTCGTCGCGCTGGGTGCCGGCGTCGAGCATCCGTGACACCTGCACGACGATGCCGAGGGATGCCGTGATGTTCCCCAGCGACTTCGCCAGCAGATCCTGCACGAGTTGGTGCGACGCGATCGGCTTGCCGAACTGGATGCGCTCCGCCGCGTACTTCACGGCAGCTTCGTATGCGCCGACGGCGACGCCCACAGCAGCCCACGCCACCTCGGCGCGGGTGGCGCGCAGCACCTTGGCCGTGTCGCGGAACGAGTTCGCGTTCTGCAACCGCAACGACTCGGGGACACGCACGTTCTCGAGCGTGATGTCCGCGTTCTGCACGGCACGTAGCGCCTGCTTGCCCTCGATCTTCGTCGCGGTGTAGCCGGACGTCTCGGTGGGCACGATGAACCCCTTGACCTGGCCGTCGGCGACATCCTTCGCCCAGATGATGGTGACGTCGCTGAACGTGGCGTTGCCGATCCAGCGCTTGGAGCCGTTGATGACCCACTCGTCGCTCTGGCGCTCCGCCGTGGTGCGCAGCCCCTGCGCTGAATCGGAACCGGAGAGCGGCTCGGTGAGCCCGAACGCCCCGATGATCTCGCCCGCGGCCAGCTTCGGCAGCCACTCGTCCCGCTGCTCCTGCGATCCGCACGCGCTGACTGCGCCGGCGGCGAGTCCGTTCTGCACGCCGACGTACGTGGCGACGGATGCGTCGACGCGCGCGAGCTCCAGCGCCACGAACCCACGGAACACGGCCGAATTCGGGAACGGCTTCGTCTCATCCCAGGCGAAGGCCGCCACCCCGAGACGGTGCAGCTCGGGGATCACCTGCTTCGGAAACTCCGCACGCTCCCAGTACTCGTTCGCGATCGGCTTCACCTCGGTCTCGAGGTAGGAGCGCAGTGCAGCGATCGCGTCCTTCTCTTGGTCGGTGAGCTCGTTTTCGAACCCGTAGAAGTCCGCCGCGAGAGGCTCGAATGCCATGACTGCTCCATTGCTAGATAGGGGTTTGCAAGACTCGGCCAGCCTAAGCAGCGGCGTCTGAGCGCCCAAGGCGATTGGTACTCTGCGACTAACCAGAAGAAAGGGCGGGTGCGGATGTTTGTGCGCATCGACAACGCCCCTCGCGACTACGCGTGGGGATCCTTGCACGGCATCGCGGACCTGCTCGGCAGAGAGGCGTCCGGTAAGCCGGAGGCGGAGTTGTGGCTGGGCGCGCATCCTGGATCGCCGAGCGTTCTGGTCGATCCGGTCGGCGAGGCGACGACGCTGGCCGCACTGATCTCGGACGACCCCGGCACGACGCTCGGACACGAGTGGCTCGACTTCGAGCGAGACGACGAGGAACGGGCAGAGGCGATCGAACGCGGCTCACTGGATGCCCCCGCCGTCGGAGGCGCGGAGCGCGCGCCGCACCTCGGCTACCTGCTGAAGGTGCTGTCGGCGGCTGCGCCGCTGTCGATCCAGGCACACCCCTCGTCGGAGCAGGCGCTCGCCGGGTTCGACCGCGAGAACGCGTTGGGTGTTCCGCTGGACTCACCGGAGCGCAACTACAAAGATCCGTTCCACAAGCCGGAGCTCATCTACCCGGTCACGCCGTTCGACGCATTGTGTGGGTTCCGGTCGGTGTCCGCGTCGCTCGCGACGATCGACAAGCTGATCGTGGTCGGCCGTGCCGAGGCATTGCCTCGCGACGAGATCGAGGTGCTGCGGGGCATCCTGGCGAGCGGTGACGATGAGGAGTCCGCGCTGCGTGCCGGGGTCGGCCTGCTGCTCGGCGGAGGCGAGGCCGCCGAGGAGATCGTGCAACAGGCGACCGAGATCGCCGCCTCGTCGAGTGGGATCGCGCTCCCCGAGTTCGATGTGGTGCGTCTGCTGGCGGATGCCTACCCAGGCGACCCGGGAGTGGTGCTCGCCCTGCTGCTGAACCGGGTCGCGCTGAAGCCGGGCGAGGTGCTCTATCTGCCGGCCGGCAACATCCATGCCTATCTCTCCGGAACCGGGATCGAGCTCATGGCGGCGTCGGACAACGTTCTGCGCGGCGGTCTGACGCCGAAGCACATCGACGTGCCGGAGCTGCTGCGGGTGCTGGACTTCGCGCCGGTGTCGGTCCCGTTGCTCGCACCGTCGCGGGTGGGCGCGGTCGAGCTGTTCGAGCCCGACGTGCCCGACTTCCGGCTGGCGCACGTGACGGCGGATGCCTCGCTCGAGCCCTCGGGACCGGCGATCGTGCTGTGCACGGCCGGGTCGGCATCCGTGCGGGGTGCTCTCGGCGACATCGAACTCGAACGCGGCCAGGCGTGCTTCATCACGCCGGACGAGGGCAGCCTGCGTTTCACGCTCGCCAAGGGCGCCACACTCTTCGCCGCCACGCCGAACCTGCTGCCCGAGTAGCCCCCGCCCCCGCTGGTCGAGTAGCGCCGCCGCAGGCGACGCGTATCGAGACCCCCGCCACGGCATTCAACCGCAGGGGGTTTCGAGACGCGCGCCTACGGCGGGCTCCTCAACCCACGGGTGGGGGTCTCGATACGCGTACGGCTTCGCCGTGCGCTACTCGACCGGCGGAAGACGCGGGCTTGGGGCGACGATAGATTTGATGCCATGTCTTGGTTGGTGACCGGCGGGGCCGGCTATATCGGATCCCATGTCGTGCGCGCCTTTGGCGAAGCGGGCATCGACACCGTCGTCATCGACGATCTGTCGAGCGGACACGAGTCGTTCGTGTCGGGGCGAGAGCCCTTCGTTCGCGGGACCATCCTCGACGGCGAGTTGCTCGCGCGCACCTTCGCGGAGCATCCGATCACTGGTGTGATGCACATCGCCGGCTACAAGTACGCGGGGGTCTCGGTGC
>DASZMW010000174.1:0-1628 GCA_035551735.1 Humibacter sp.
ACGGACGCCACCCGTATGGCGGCCACCGGATCGCTCTCCCACCGAATCCGGCTACCGGGCCGCCGCGATGAGTTTCACGAGCTCTCCGACGCCTTCGACACCATGCTCGCGCGGATCGAAGCACACATCGCCGAACAGCAGCGATTCGCAGCGAACGCCTCCCACGAACTGCGCACGCCGCTGGCGATCACGCAGACGCTTCTCGACGTTGCGCGCAACGATCCGAACCGCGACAACGGCGAACTCGTCGATCGCCTCCACGCCGTCAACACGCGAGCGATCGACCTCACCGAAGCGCTGCTCCTGCTCAGTCGCGCCGACCGACGATCCTTCGTCTCACAACCCCTCGACCTGTCTCTCATAGCCGAAGAAGCCACCGAAACGCTCCTCCCCCTCGCAGAGAAACGCGGCCTCACCATCGAGACCTCCGGCGACATGACCCCCACCTCCGGCTCGCACGCGCTCCTGCTGCAGCTGACGACGAACCTCGTGCAGAACGCGATCGTCCACAACCTGCCCGAGCACGGCACCGTGTGGGTCACCACGAGCGTTCGCCCAAGGAGTGCGGTGCTCACCGTCGAGAACACCGGCGAGAAGCTCACCTCACAGCTCGTTGCCACACTTGCCGAGCCGTTTCTTCGCGGCACCAAACGCATACGCACCGACCACGCAGGCGTCGGCGTCGGCCTCGGCCTGGCAATCGTCAACAGCATCACCCAGGCCCACGACGGAACCCTCACCCTCGCCCCCCGAGCCGCCGGCGGGCTCCGCGCCACTGTGCAACTGCCCGCGCCATTGCGCACCGGCAGGTGACGACAAGCCACGTGCTGCCGCGGAAGCCGGCGGTCGGGTCGTGCCTTACGAGTAGTGTCGGTTGACTGCGATGAGCGGCTTGCGGGTCAACGGCGCGGACTATTCGCTCGAGTTGGAGGCGCGCGAGAGCCTGCTCGACGTGCTTCGGGAGCGGCTCGGGCTCTCGGGCACGAAGAAGGGGTGCGACCAGGGGGCGTGCGGCGCTTGCACGGTGCTCGTCGACGGGGTGCGGATCCTCTCGTGTCTCGCTCTGGCAGTCCAGGTCGAGGGCCGTTCGGTCACGACGATCGAGGGACTCGGTGCGAGCGGCGAGCTACATCCGCTGCAACAGGCGTTCGTCGAGCACGACGGTTTGCAGTGCGGTTACTGCACGCCGGGGCAGATTTGCTCGGCAGTGGGAATGGCCGACGAGGTGAGGCGCGGCGTTCCGAGCCAGGTGACCGGCGACCTGTCGTCGGAGTCGATCGCGCTCAGCCACGATGAGCTTCGTGAGCGGATGAGCGGCAACCTGTGCCGCTGCGGCGCGCACAACGGCATCGTCGCCGCGATCGCCGAGGCGTATGCGCTCGAGGCGACCGAGTGATCCCGGTCACCTATGCCCGCGCCGGCGATGCCGCGGACGCCGTGCGCCGTGGCGGCGTCGTCGGTGCCAGGTATCTGGGCGGCGGGACGAACCTGGTCGACCTGATGCGCGAGACGATCGAGCGACCCGAGGCGCTGGTCGACGTGACGGCCCTGTCGAGCGCGATCGAGGACACGGGGGACGGGGACGGCGGTCTGCTGATCGGTGCCTCGGCCCGCAACACGGCCGTGGC
>DASZMW010000175.1:0-5688 GCA_035551735.1 Humibacter sp.
CTGCTCAAGAAACCGGATCTGCTGGTTCTCGACGAGCCGACGAGTGCCCTCGACCCGAAAACCGAGCAGGAGGTGGTGGAGGCGATTCGGCTGCTGAAGCCGGACATGATCGCGGTGCTCGTGACCCATCAGCCGACCGTCGCCCGCGAAGCCGACCGTACCTATGCGATGCGCGGCGGCATTCTTCTCCCCGCAGAGGTGCGGCAGCCGAGCTAGCCGGACGGATGGTCCGGATGATCATCGTCGCGCTCGTCGAGACACCTCTTCGGCGAGGACCGCGAGGTATCCGTCGCCCATGGCGTCGGACGAAAGCGAATTCACGTGCTCCTCGCGGTGCTCGAGCATCCGCGCGATGCGTGGTTTCTGTCCGACGACGCGGAGCATCGCCTCGTAGAGCGAATCCGCCGTCGCGTCAGGAACGAGGATCCCGCAGGGGCCGACCGCCTCGGGGAGTCCGCCGCCCGATGTGGTGATTACCGCGCATCCGCTGGCGATGGCCTCAAGGGCCACGTTGCCGAACGTCTCCCGCCACCGTGACGGAATCACGGCGACTGCGTGCCGATTGAATTCGTCCGCGAGCTCGTGTTGTCCCAGTGCGGGAACGAAATGCACGTACTCGTAAACTCCTCGTGCGCGTGCCAGCCGCTCCAGATTCTTGCGTTCGGGGCCGTCTCCGACCAGCGTCAACTCGCCTTTGCCGGTTTCGAGTCTCAGCCGGGCGAACGCTTCGATGAGAAGGTCGAAGCCCTTCACGTGTGTCAGCCGACCGGCGCTGATGATGCGCCAGGGATCGCGATCCTTGGGGGAAGTCGCCACGCGAAAGACCTCTGTGCGCACACCGTTGCGCACGACCGTCGACGAATACGGCAGGTCGTCCGCGGTGGCTTGGCTGTTGGCGATCAGGCGGGCGTAGCGATGGGCGAAGTGGCGCACCTGCTCGCGCCTGCTCGGCTCATCGCCGAAGAACAGACGGACGGCGACGACCCAGGGCCGTCTGATGAAGAGCAGTGGCCATGCCATCTTCACGCTCATCGCGTTGTGGAACACGACGTCGGCGGTGGCGACGAGATGAGCGAGCCGCAACGGTGACGGTCGTCGGATGACGGCGTACGGCCGATGCACGTGATCCTCGGCACCGATCGCCGTCGCCACCACCACCTGATGGCCTCGACCGATGAAGTGTCGCGCCAAGAGGTCCGCAGTGGTCTCGACGCCGCCGACGGACGGCGCGAAGGACCACGAGGCGACGAGGATCCTCATTCGGTGCTTCCTTCCCGTGTGATGGATGCTCGTCCTGGGGATCGGGATGCGAGCGCGGCTAGAAGTGCGTCCGTGCTCGCCCTCGTGCTGAAGCGATCGAGCCATGCCGGCAGATTCGGCAACTCGAGCTTCACGGCGCGCTCGACAGCATCGGCCAGGTCGGAGGCCGAGGCGGTCAGCGCCAGTTCACCGGTGACGCCGGGGACCACCGCGTCCGCGACTCCCAGCGCCGTCGACGGAGCGACGACTCGCAGGCCGGCTGCCGCTGCCTCGATGAGGACGTTGCCGAATCCTTCCACTCGAGATGGGAGTAGGACGATGTCTTCTCGGTCGCAGGCTTCGGTCCAGCTTTCCGTCCAGCCACGGAATTCCACGGGGACATCCATCGCCTGCGATGCCTTGCGCATCTCTTCGAGCAGAGGCCCGGCTCCGAAAGACACGAGCCGAGCGTCGTACCCCCTGCTGCGCAGTTCGCGGGTGGCCTCGAGAGCGCGAATGGGCTGTTTCTGGGGCACGAGTCTCATCGACGCGATCAAGCGGAGCGGGCGAGTCCTCGAATTCGCTCCGTCAGGAACGCGCGGCAGCGGCGCAGGCCGACCGACTTCGAGAAGCGGGTTGGCGACCACCCGCACCTTGTCGGCGTCGACGCCGTATCTGAGGAGATCAGCCGCGGTGGCGTGGGACACGGCGATGACGAGATCTGCACGGGGATACAGGGCGCGTGCGAGGGACCTGCCGGCGATGCCGGAGACGGAAGACCCGGAGATCAAGCTGAGCACGCTGTGCTCTTCGATCGCGACCGTCGGTCTTCTCGCGCGCGGCAAGGTGGCCATCGACGCGAGCAGAAGCACGTTCTGCCGTGTCAGGTGCGACATGACGACGTCAGGGTGTCGCCTCGTGACCAGGCGCCGCAACGCGGTCACCTTCCGAAACGCCGAAGCCTCGCGCAGGCGGAAGCGAGTCACCTGTCCGTCAAGTTGCGCGTCCTGCAGCTTCGGATTGGTAGTCACCACGTCGACCTGATGCCCGAGTTCGACGAGCCGGTTCGACCACCTGCACACCACGACCTCGGCACCGCCGCCATGCACGGCCTGTGCAACGAACATGATGTGCACGTCAGGGCACCGGCCTGACGTGCTCGTCGAGTTGCCCAGTAGTCATTCCCTCATCCGTCCTCTCCGCTCCCTGCTCCGTGCGACGCGGCAGGGCTCGCAATGTCGTACCGCACACCAGGAGTGCGGCGGGCAGCAGCGGCGTCACGTGTCGCACGGCAGACCCGTAGTCCGGCTCGAACAGCGCTTGCACGCAGAGGAAGGCAAGCAGGATCGCTGCGGCACGGGCCGCGGAGGTGACGGCTCCCGGCTTCAGTTGCGAGGCATCCACTCGGCGCAGCCTCGCCATGCCCACGTAAGTGGATGTCCAGATCACGGTCAGCACGATGGTGATCGCGACGTAATACAAGCCGCCGCCGCTGGAGAGCAGCGGCACCGGCACCAGCAGAAAGAACGCGGTGAGCACGTTGTTGAGCAGGCCGGACCAGGGCTCGGCGAACGTGAGGATCGGAGTGATGATCGACTGCGCGTTCGGGTCGAGGGTGCGCGTGTCGTTCACCGTCGAGCGGTAGACATCCGGCGCCGTGCCGTAGACGACGTAGATGACGAGACCGAGTGCGACGACGGCGAGAGCGATCGACAGCACGATGAACCACAGCGATCGACGTTGGATGCGCACGACGCGGTACGCCGCATACAAAACGGCGACCGGTAGCCAGTACGAGCGGAACCAGGCGGCGTATCCGAGCATCATCGCGATGACGACGACGTCGGCCCACCACCGCCTCGGCAAGAAGAGCACGGCCGCGACGATCGGGAGAACGCACACGTCTTTCGAGTAGTAGCCGAGGTAGACCGCGCCGAAGAGGATGGACGTGCCAGCCACGAAAATCGTCAACATGCTCGGGTCGTTGCGACGGATCCGCGCCCAGACAGCCACCACGATCAGCAGGAACACGCTGTATCCGAGCATCCCGGCGGCGAGCGGGTGCGCGGCGAGACCCAGTTGCGCGTACACCCACGCGACATTGCCGAACGCCTTGTCACCCAACGATGAGCCGGTGCCGAGCGCGATCGCGTGGATGTGATCGCCGTCGAACGAGAACTTGTCGGGCAGGATGCTCTGCCGCAGGGCGACGATCACGTATCCGGCGATGGCTGCCACCGCCACCAGATAGTCGCCGACCGTCGTCGCTGCACGCCCCCTTGACGCCTGTTCGACGAGCGTCATCGCCGACCTCCGCCGACGGATGCCCGCGACGACACCGACGGCAGCCCCCTGTACATGACGCGGAGTGCGTCCGCCTGGCGGGCGTCGCTATGCGACTCGGCGAAGCGACGGGCGAACGCGCGAGCAGCTCGACGCTCGTCGTCGTCGCCCAGGCGGGTCCAGATGTCCACGATCTCGCGCGGCTCGGAGAAAAGGAGTGGCAGCCCTTCATCCCGAAGAGCACCGATGTCGCGCCCGACGATGGGAAGGCCGGCAGACGCGGCCTCCAGCACGGAGAGCGGGAATCCCTCCCAGCGGGCCGTGTGAAGGTACACCGTTGATCCGCTGAGTACCCGCCAGGTCTCATCCGCGCTCAGCCACCCCGTGATCTCGACGCCCGCGTCGACCAGGTCCCGCGCGTAATGGTCGTCGCCTTCGCCGATCCACACAGCGCGAACGGACGGTTCCGAAGCGCGCAGCTCTCGAATGCTCTCAGCGAAGAAGGTCGGGTCCTTCGCGTTGCAGAGGCGGCCGACGCCGACGACCACGGGTGCTTCAAGCACACCGGGATCAGCCGCTCCCGGACCATCGGAACTCGCCTTTCCGTCTCCCGCCGTCTGCCCAGAGTCGGCCATCGGACCGGACTCATGTGAAACATTCGGTACGACGCTGATCGACGGATGCTTGAACGGCCACTCCGACAGACGCGCCTCGTGCTGGCCGCACGCGGCGACCATCGTCGTATTGAACGACAGGATCCATTCGGCAACGCGGAACACTGCACGCGCGACACCGGGGAGGTCTTGCCGCTGAAACGAGTAACCGTGCGGCGTGTAGACCAGCGACAGCTCCTGCGAGCGACGAAGGGCGACGCGCACGTAGACGCCGGCCCAACTGGAGTGCGCGTGCACTATGGGAGTTCCCAACCTCGTGACGGCGGCTCGCACGGCGCGTACCCGTGCGGCGTGTCCGGCCGGCAGGAACTGATGCGAAGCGAACGGCTCAAGGTCTTGCTCGTCGACGCTGGTGTCGGGGTGCGTCGACCAGAGCAGGTGATGCTCGATGTCGGGCGTGTTGGCCACGTAGCTGAGCACGGAATTCTTGACGCCGGAACCGAACGACTCCACCACGTGAACGACCCTGATCGGCGCAGAGCGCGACCCGCCATCGTCCGCCGGATCGATAGCCATACGAGTTGACTTCACTGCTCGCAAGTCAGCCGCCTAACCCACCGTTGACGGTGCTAGGTCGTGCAACACCCGGTCGCGCGCGTCGAACCAGCGAAGCGTGTCCGCGATCCCGTCCGCAAGGGAGAACTCCGCTTTCCAGCCCAGCAGTTGGTGTGCCTTCTCGCTCCGCGTGAAAGCACCGGCGGCGTCTCCCGGGCGACGGGGTGCCTCTTCCACGTCAACAGGTCGGCCTGCCGTCGATTCGAAAGCAGCGACGAGTTCCCTCACAGTGGTGCCGTGTCCGGTGCCGAGATTGATTGGGGCAGAGGACCGTTCAGCCACGACGTCGTCGAATCGTTCAATCGCCGCGACGTGCGCTCTGGCCAGATCCCAGACGTGCACATAATTGCGGATGCCTGTACCGTCGCGAGTCGGATAATCGGTTCCCGTGATGGTGAACGGCAACTTTCGGGTGGTCTGGAGGATGAGCTGGCCAAGCGCGTGCGAGGGATGGGGAAGCTGCAGTCCCGTGCGCAGACTGGGGTCGGCGCCGATCGGGTTGAAATATCGAAGTGAGATCACGCGGAGCGACGTAGCGCCGGAGATGTCTCCGAGCATCTCCTCGATTATCGCTTTCGTTCGTGCGTACGGGCTCAGGGGCTCGATCGCAGAGTCCTCGTCGACGGTGAAATCATCGTCAGGGCGGTAGATCGATGCCGAACTGCTGAAGATCAGGCGTGAGCATCCGCAATCCAGCAGCGCCTCCACCAGGTGCAACGTGGAGACCACGTTGGCTTCGTAGTAGCGCACCGGTTCGGCAACCGACTCGGGCACGACGATGAGGGCCGCGCAGTGAACGACGGCTTCGATGTCGGGATGCTCGCGGAATACCCTTCTGATCAGCACGGCATCGGAGATGTCGCCCTCATAGTGAGTGCGCCCTTCGACGAACTCGCGCCGGCCCGTGACGAAGCTGTCGAGGATCACAGGCACGTGC
>DASZMW010000176.1:0-6233 GCA_035551735.1 Humibacter sp.
GTATGGCGGCGAGAGCAATCATGTTCGCCACCCTTCCGTGATCGCGGTCTCCAGGTAACCCCTTGCGCTGGCAGCCGAGGTTGTGATTTGGCGCATCGGACCTCCAGGCTTGACGAGGGCCGGTTCTGGTGCAGTTATCTCTCCGGCTCCCTCACGTCAACCCGTCCCGTTGCGCGGTGGTCCTGGCTACGGTCAAGACAGTTCCAACCCGTGAGACGAGTAGGAGGTGCACGGCGATGCCAGGTCGACCGAGTCTGAAGGATCCCAAGCTGTATGACAAGTTGCGGAAGGATGGCGCATCCGAAGAGAAGGCCGCTCGAATCTCGAACTCTGCAGCGAAGCAGGGCCGAACACGAGTCAGTCGCAAGGGTGGCGAATCGCAACCCTACGACGAGTGGACAGTGACGGACCTGCGGCGCAGGGCGAAGGATCTCGGCCTCCGCGGATACTCCCACAAGAACAAGGCCGAGGTCATCCGCATGCTGCGCGATCACTGATCGCGCCACGTCGACAATCGGGCGCCGCGTCGAACGGGAGCGCGTGCCTGCTTCCGGGTACGGAGGCGAATTCGGCGTAGCGGACGACTGGAGCCACGACGAACGCGACTGCCGCAGATATCGTCGGACATCGCGTCGGCGGTTCTGGTGATCTTCTCGCGTAAGTCTCTGACCGTACGAAACCAACCTGGGCTCGGCCGAGGGAGCGCCGGGCCGGATGGACCGTCACTTCTTGCGAGCGGCCCGGCGGATGATTCCGATGATCAGGGTGGCGAGGAACAGGATGATCCCGATGATCGCCAGCCAGAGAAGCCCCTTTATGGCGAAGCCCACGACGGCGAGGATCGCCCAGATCACGAGAAGGACGATCGCGAAAATCAACATGAGCCCGACCATACGCGCGTACCGTGGCCGCGCCGCCACCTTCGGTGATTCATGCCGACACACCTGCGTCATCTGCTAGTCCGGCCGCGGCTGATTCGTCGATCTCCCACACCGCGAGATCGGGAGCGTCGTCCAGCAGGTCGGCGCGTATCGCAGCCTCGGCGACCTGCGATGCGTATGCCACAACCGTCCACTTGCCAGGGGTGAGGATGCGTGCCGCCTTCTTGCGCAGGCTCTTCGCCGGGGTGTCGTCATCTTCGGCCACGCGATCGACGACCGCGTCGACGGTGCCACTGACGGCCGCACCCAGTAATGGCGTCGTCAGCAAGGAGCCGAGTATCTGGGCGAAGGTCGCGGCATCCGATTCCCGCTCCGGCGCGCTGGCGTCGTGCGGCGCCGTCGTCATGTCGACATGGCCGTCTTTGGCGACGGCGATCCAGACAAGTCCGGTCACATTGAGGAGAGCCGCGCGATGGAGATCGCGCAGGCGGTCGAATACACGGCGCGAGGTCTCCTCGTCGTCGAACGTGCCGCTGATCAGAGCGCGCTCTGCTGCCGCGCTCGTTTGGGACGTTTCTGCGGTCATGGTGCTCGACGCCTACTCCACGCTCGGTGCGCCGGGACGATCGCTCTGCGCCGGGGAGTAGTCGGGGCGTGGTGGCTGCTCGCGCTGCAGGTCGTTCTCGCCGCCCTCTCTTCCGCCGTACGGCCTCCCGTGGTCCGCGAATTCATCGCGCTGAAAGACCAGCGACCAGTCACCGAGGGTGAACCCGGATCCCGTGCGAAGGACCACTGCCCCGTCGTCGCCGGTAGCACTCGCCGGCACCGGCTCGATCGGAGTCTCCGCATCTCCGTGCAGGACCAGAACGTATTCGTCATCGAGGTTATGGTGCACCTCGGCGTGCAGCGCCTTGGTACCGGCAAGGTCGAGTAGGACATCCGGGCCGCTTCCGATCGTGACGATGTCCCGGCTCAAGTCGAACTCGAATCGTTCATCCTGCCCGGACACCAAGAGACGTGGATGCCCCGCACCCCATGACGAGTGTGTCGTCGTAGGGTGCGGAGGTTCGTTGATGTCGCCGCTGGAGTTCATGACGTCTCCTTGTCTGTCGTTCGTGGTTCTCGAGACGAATGATTCATCTACGCTGCGAGCTGGTCACCCCGATGGCGAAGCCCAACACAGCCGCAGCCGCCGCCACGATGAGGATGACGCGTGTCGGGTGCCCTTTCACGACTGCTGCAGCCTGGTCGCGGACGTCGCCGGCGGAATCGGCCATTGTCTGCACGCCGCTTGCGACACTCCGTCGTAAGGATTCGGCAGCGTCGCTCGTGCGATCCGCGCCCTCCTCTACATGGCGTTCATCGAGCTTCTCTCCCGTTTCGGCCACGGCCGAGGCCGCCTTGTTCGCTTCATCGTGCACGCGCTCTGCAACGGAACTCAATGCATCCTTCGTGATGTCTTCTGGCGTCTCGCTCATGAATGCCTCGCTTTGGTCGGCCTGAATCCGTTCCCATCCTTGTTACCCCGGACCGCCCTGAGAACACACCGGGTTGCATTCGCGCGTCGATCGTGATTGGTGCCACCGACAGGATCGGGTTCAGCGGAACTGGGCTGCCGCGCGGGCGATGACGAGAGCCGGCGATCCGTCTGCACATCCTTCGTCATGGCGGCGGCGGTCACGCGAGCGCTGCAAGGTAGTCCGCGTAGCCGTGGGGTGTTCGACCTTTCAACCGTGCCGAGGTGATCACGGGGGCATCCTCGGCCTGGGCGATGTGGGCCCCCGCCGCCCGCAACGCGCGCACGAGATCGACATCTTCGTCTGCGGCTGCGGGGAGAAACCCGCCTGCTGCGCGATACGCGGACGCGCGAACACCGAGGTTGGCGCCGTGCACGTGCCCGAGGGTGGCTCCCGGCGGGTGGGATGCACTCCACCTGGCGGCACGAAGAGGGTCGAGTTCTTCGAGGCGCGGAACGACGGCACCGATGAGAGCGTCGGCGCCCGCGAGTGCGATTCGTTGGTGAAGCAGGAGCCAGCTTGGCTGCACGACGGAGTCGGCATCGGTCGTCGCCAACCAGGTGTGCGCGAGATCGGTCGCCGTGCGGCCGATGAGAGCGTGTGCGGCTCCGGCTGCTCGAGCGGCGCCGACACTGGAGGCCCGAATGGTGACGACGTCGACCGTCTGGTGTCGCCGAGCGATCTCGGCGGAGCCGTCGTTGCAGTCGTCGAGAACGAGCACGACGTCGACCGAGGCTCCCGTGACGGCGTGCGCAGCACAGGTGACCGACCGGAGGCATTCGTCGAGTGTGTCCTGCTCATTGTGTGCCGGGATGACGACGACGAATCGACCGCAGGACGTCATGCTGCCCTCTTTCGGAAGAGTTCGATCACAAAGTCGTCATCGTGATGTCGAAGATCAGCCGAGTGTCCGACGGCTTCGGCCAGGACCCGGTGGGCGTTCCGGCCGGACTGGCGGAAGTCGTGAGACTCGCCCGTCCAATGGCAGGCGATCACCTCTCCGTCCGGGACGAGCGACTCGAGCATGCGCGCGCAGAGGGTCTGCCAATCCTCGCTATCGAAGTAGTACCCGAGTTCTGAAACGACGATGAGGTCGTAGCGACCTTCCGGCCATTGGAACGGAAGTCGCATCCGTTCGATCTTCGTGTTCGTCAGAAATCTCGTGCGATCGCGTGCGGCGCTCACTGCCGACAAGGAGCCGTCGACAGCGAGGAGGGCGTCTGCTCGGTCCGCAAGTTGGCGAGTCGCCACCCCTGTGGAACACCCGAGCTCGAGGATGCTTCGATAGCGGTCGCGCGGCAGTGTCGCCATCAGCAGGCGTCGCTTGCGTATCTCATACCAACTGTGCTCCACATTCCACGGGTCAGCGCGGGTCGCATGGAGGTGCTCGAAGTGTCTGTCGGCGGGCGTCGGCTCCAGGATCACCACCTCGCGAGGCATCCGCGCGTTCTCAAGGAACTCGTCGCTCAGAATCGGATACGGCCCGCTCACTTGCGACGCATACACCTCCAGGGCTGCGTGCTTACGGCGACGGCTCTCTTCGCCGAGGGGGATCACCATCAGATCGCTCCACGGCACATCGGCCGATTCACCCCACTGCCACAGCCATACGGGGTAGCTGAAGCAGCGTCGTCCGTGGTCGTGCGCGATCGATCGCACCAATTGCCCCAGCGTGCGATGGTCGCCGTGGCGGTCCTCGCTCCAGGGAGTCAAGATCACGCGGTGCGGATAGTCGTCGAGGGTGGTCTCGATGGCCTCCGCCACGGCGTGCTGGTGCTCATGGAGGCTCCCGTCGGGCAGCCCGAGACTCGAGACGGTGGCGTCGGGGTGCATCAGTGCGAGCGCTGCACGCAGTTCGCGCCATCGTTCGTCATCGCCGGTCGCGGCGACGACGTGCACGGGCAGTGACCGTTGGTACGCCTCGGCGATCAAGCCGCCGACTCCAAGAGTCTCGTCGTCCGGATGTGCGCACCACACCACGAGACCGCTCCCGCAGATGGCGTCCGGATCCGATGAGGGAACGTGGGACCATGCCGGGTCCGACTCCCAAGCCGCCGCTGCCGTCGTTGTGGTCTGCGGGTCGAACTTCACCATGTCACCTCGTCTTCGAGGACCCGACGTCCGATGGATGCCGGATCACGGAGCCGGTGGTACTGGGCCGTGTAAGTCTGCAGGTCGGCGGCACGACGGGCGATGTTCTCGTCGGTGCACAGCGCAGCAGGTCCGAGGATGTCGCGCACGGCATCCAACGCTTCGTCGACGGCCATCGCAGTCGCTCCGCGGACGGCGTGCGCGATCACCGCCCATTCATCCCGAGAACGGGTTCCGTCGTCGATCAGCGCAGCAGCCCGCTCGATCACTGTGCGGGCGACGAACATGGACTGCCACAGTGCGCCGACCCGATTCTGCAACGCCGAATCGGCGGCCTTTGCTCGCACCGAGGCGGTGATCGCAGTGCACAGGGGAACCGCACCGCCCCACCACGTCGCAGCAACCCCGATCCCTCCCCATTCGAAGCCCGAGCGTGTCAGATACCAGCCGTCTGAACCGACGGGTTCTGCGTCGACGTCGCTGAACCGCAGCGGTCCGCTGTCGACGTCGCTCAAGCCGCGAGCAACCCAGGCGTGGCTCTCCGATCGGACGTTGCCGGTCTGCAGCCGAACGGAGAAGAGGCGGCGCGTCGAGGGCCCGGTGTGCGCGGTCACGAGTGCCGCGTCCAGTCGATCGCCCAGCGAGCACCACGGTTTGACGCCGTTCAATCGCCAGTCGTCGTCTGACCGATCTGCTTGCAGGAGTTCCGAGGCCGATTCGGCGGCGAACACACCCCACGCGGCGCGTTCAGCCGTTCGTGGAACGCCGGCCTCCGCGAGGATGGCGAAGGCATCCAGGTGCGGCTCGAGTACGCGGGCGGCCGTGACGTCGGCACCGGCGACGGAGGCGAGCACCGAGAAGCGTGCGAGTGTCTTCCCTTGACCGGGAAGGGGTACCTCGTCCTCGGTTCCGGCGAGGAGCGGTACGAGTGCGGCGACGGCAGTCTGAGGGATGGATGCTGCTGCGACGAAACGCGCGACCTGAGACGGAAGCTCCACGCCGAGGTTCAGCCCTGGACAGGACGACGCTTCTGTCTGAAGCGCGTGGGTTTCTAGACCTTCTGGCACTGCCCCTCCTCGCAGATGTCGCGCCCTGCCGCGCGGCGAGGCTTTGCCAGCGTAGGGTCGGGCGAATGCCGCGTACAGGGGTTGACGTCGGGCGGCATTGTCCGTCGCCACCCGAGCGTGCGCAACGGCTTTACGGCGCTCCCGGGCTGCTGTTCAGTTGCTCGCACGGGTCGTCGTCGGCGATGCCGAAGCAAGGTGACGAAAGGATGCTGATGACTCACGAGGGACACACCGCGACATTGCCGAGAGGCGGTGGTGCGCACACCGCTCGACGGGAGAACGCGGAGAAGGGGTTCACGGCGTCCGCGCAACTCACGGACAGCCTGCAGGCCGTGCTCGTCGATCTCCTGGAGCTTGCTCTGCAGGGCAAGCAGGCGCACTGGGCGGTCGTTGGCAAGAATTTCCGAGACCTCCACCTGCAACTCGACGAGATCATCGTCGCCGCTCGTCTGTTCGGAGACACGATCGCCGAGCGGCTGCGCGCGCTGCATGCCGTCCCCGATGGACGCACCGACACGATCGCGGCGACCACGACGCTTCCGGCGTTCCCGAACGGTGAGAGGGACACCGCGGAGGTGGTCGATCTGGTGACCGCGCGGCTGGATGCCACCGTTGGCACCATTCGCGGGGTGCACGACCAGGTCGACGAGGAAGATCCGACCACAGCAGACGTGCTT
>DASZMW010000177.1:0-2010 GCA_035551735.1 Humibacter sp.
CGTGCTGAACGCGCCGGACATCGTGCGGCCCGACACACGCGAGCGCGTGCGTGAGGCGATCGAGAGGCTTGGGTACCGCCCGCACGCGTCAGCTCGCCGACTGCGCACGCAGAAGAGCTCGACCATCGGCATCCGCCTCGATCCCATGGTCGACGGCATCTCCGGTTCGATCCTGGACAGGTTCCTGCACGCGCTGACCGAGCAGGCGGATGCGGTCGGCCTGCGCATCCTGCTCTTCACTGCCACGGGTCCGGACGACGAGATCAGGCAGTTCGGCCGTCTGATCGACGGCTCGGATGTGGACGCGTTCGTGCTGACCTCGACGTTCCACGGCGACCCCCGCACCGAGTGGCTCATCGAACATGCGCAGCGGTTCGTCACGTTCGGCCGCCCGTGGGGCATCGACGACATGAACGACCCACGGCATCCGTGGGTCGATGTCGACGGGCGCGCCGGTGTGCGCGACGCGACCGAGTCACTGCTTCGACGAGGACTACGGCGCATCGGGTTCGTCGGCTGGCCGGGAGGGTCGGGTACCGGCGACGAGCGCAGGGGCGGCTGGATCGACGCCATGCGCGGCGCCGGACTCGGTGGGGACCTCGACCTGTTGCAGGAGGCGGGCGTCGACACGGTGGCTGCTGGGCGGGATGCCACCTCGCGCCTGGTCGCACGGGTGCCCGACCTCGAGGCCGTGGTCGCCGCGAGCGACAGCCTGGCGCTCGGAGCGGTGGTACGCGAGCAGGCGGCTCTGCCGGTCGTGGGGTTCGACAACACGCCGGTCTCGGCGGCGATGGGATTCTCGAGCGTCGATCAGCGGCTCGGCGAAGTGGCGGAGGGCGTTCTCGCCCTGCTCGAGGGCGCACCGGATGCCCCGCGCCACCGGCTCGTCACCCCCGAGCTCGTGATCAGGTCGTCGCACCCGCCCGCGGTGCCCGACGAGCCCTGAGCCGAGTGCGGTCGCGCAGGGCGGCTCACGCCATGAGCGGCAGGCGCCCCGTGATGCGGTCGACGCGGTTGCGGGGCCCGACGATGCTGATTGCGGCGTAGTCGATGTCGTCAGCTGGCGCGTGGCTCACGGAATCCAGATACTCGTCGTACACCCGGGTCTCCTGCGCAGACAACGGTGTGTCAGCAATGAAGCAGTCCGACGACGAGCCCTTCGCGCGGATGCGACGAAGTGACTCCGCGTCCGTGACCAGGATCGAGCATCCCGCCCACGGCAGCCCCTCGTGAGCATTGCCGTCTGCGTCGATTGCAGCCTCGCCGAGGATGCCGCTGATACGCGGCGACGTCGCCGCCGCGGCGCAGACGGCAGCATTCACCGCTCGGCCAGGGGGTAGCTCCTCGTTGACGACGACAACCCACTTCAGACGCGCCGAGCGGGTCGGTGCTGCCGTGTCGACCTCCTCATCCGTGAACCCGATCGTGGGTATTGTTGCCGTCGTCGACATCGGCTCTCCTTCTCGATTGACCGATAGTTTCCCTCCACGGTAGGAGAAGATCCAACGCGCATCCGTCTCACCCGAACTAAATTCGGCGATTGACGCAAAATGGTCGGTATGGATGAACTTGATCAGGCGATTCTGCGCGTGCTCCAGTCGAACGCGCGCACGAGCAATCGTGACGTGGCGGCCGCCGTGGGCGTCTCACCCAGCACGGCGCTGGAGCGGACCAGGGCGTTACAGCGAAGGGGCGTCATCCGTGGTGCCACGCTGGACGTCGACTTGAACGCCGTCGGCCGTGGCGTTCAGGCGCTCATCGCCGTACGCATCCGACCGCCTTCGCGCGAGCGGATCGAGTCGTTCCGCGATTGGGTCGCCGCACTGCCGGAGACGATCGGGGTCTTCGTCACCAGCGGAGCCGAGGACTTCATCGTGCACGTCGCCGTGCCCGACAACGACGCGCTCTACGCGTTCGTGATCGACAGGCTCACGCAGCGTCCCGAGATCGCCGACGTGCGGACGTCGGTCGTGTACGAGCACATCCGCAGCCGCGAGGTGATGCCGCTGC
>DASZMW010000178.1:0-4494 GCA_035551735.1 Humibacter sp.
AGACTTGTTGTTGTCCTCGAACACGTGCGCGGGGTCGACGTCCCAGCCCTCATGCTGGGCCAGCTCAAGTAGCTCGTCGTTCTGGCGGACGATAGAGGTGGAGGCATCCGTTGCCCGGGAAAGGCGAAGGTACAGCCCCGCACGAGGGCGTGTAAACGGCTCAGTCATACCGTTCAGGTTAGCGGACGCGGTGCTGCTGCAGAGCCACGGTGCGCATGCCCTGATCGACGTCGGGCCCGACCCCGCTCCGCTCACGGGATGCCTCTCGGAATTGGGCATCTCGCGCATCGACCTGCTCGTGCTCACTCACTACGACATGGACCACGTCGGCGGCGTCGCGGCGGTGGTCGGCAAGGTCGGAGTGGCGATGGTTGGTCCGCCGTCTGACGCACACGGCCGCGCCGTTGACACCGCGCTGGCCAAGGGCGGGGCTCAGGTGACGGTGGCGCAGTCGGGCGACAACGGCAAACTCGGCAACCTCGATTGGAGTGTGTTATGGCCGGATGCCGACTCAGGCGGCATGCAGGACGGCAACGAACGCAGCGTGACGGTCCGGTTCGACGGCGACGGTCTGCGTTCGATCTTCCTCGGCGACCTCGACGAGCGCGCGCAGGCCGCACTGCTCGATACGGATCGGCCGCAGCGGGTGGACGTCGTGAAGGTTGCTCATCACGGGTCCTCTGACCAGGACGAGGCGCTCTACCAGCGCCTCGGCGCCACCGTCGGCCTGATCTCGTGTGGCGTGGGCAACGACTACGGGCATCCGACGGCCAAGGCCCTCGGCATCCTGAAGCGTGCTGGCACCCTGGCGATGCGTACCGACGTGCAAGGCATCCTCATGGTGAGTGCAGACGGCAACGGTGGCCTGCGCACGTGGACGCAGAAGCATGCCACCTCGGAACAGCTGGCGGCCCCTGGCCGTTCCCGCGGCGTCGGCGGTGACGATTAGGCTTGGCGGGGCTATCGAGAGGAGTGCTGTGGCGGCGACGACGCGCAGTGGCGGGGCGAGATCCGCGGGTGGTAGACCCGCCGCATCCCGAGCTGGTGCGCCCCGCGGCGCCGGGCGTTCGGCGGCGGTCAAGGTCACCATCCCGCAGCTGACTTGGCAGGACGTTCGTGCCGCACCCGTTGTGCTGGTCAGCGGCACCGAGACCGTGCTTGCCGACCGGGCCATGCGCATCCTGCGCGATCGGCTGCGCGAAGCGGACCCGAGCGTGGAGGTCACCGACATCGTGGCGGGGGAATACATCGCGGGCGAGCTCGCGTCGGTCGCGAGCCCTTCTTTGTTCGGAGAGCCGCGCCTCATCAGGGTGAGTGGCGCCGAGAAGGCGAGCGATGCCTTCATCGACGACCTGATCTCTTATCTCGAGGGCCCTGCGGATGACACGACAGTGGTCGTGCGTCACGCGGGAGGTCAGCGGGGCAAGAGGTTCCTCGATGCCGTTCGCAGCGGATCCGGCGGGGGAGTCGAGGTGGTGTGCGCCGAGCTCAAGCGTGAATCGGACAAATACGACTTCGCCCAGGCCGAGTTCCGCATGGCAGGCAAGAAGGTCACTCCGGGAGCGCTGCGTGCTGTGACGGGAGCGTTCGCCGACGATCTCGCCGAACTCGCCGCAGCCTGTCAGCAGCTCATCTCCGACACCGGCGCCGAGGTGACAGAGGCGACTGTCGACCGTTATTACGGCGGGCGCGTGGAAACGAACGCGTTCAAGGTCGCGGATTCCGCACTGGCCGGCCGCTACGGTGAGGCGCTGCTGACACTGCGTCACGCCCTGGCCTCAGGTGCAGATCCGGTGCCGATGGTGGCGGCGTTCGCGAGCAAGGTGCGCACGATGGCGAAGCTTTACGGGGCACGCGGGAGCTCGGCGCAACTGGCGTCTCAGTTCGGTCTCGCGCCCTGGCAGGTGGATCGCGCGCGACGCGATCTGCAGGGCTGGACCGAGGAAGGGCTCGCGCGTAGCATCCAGGTCGTCGCCGACACCGACGCCAGCGTCAAGGGTGCTGGTCGAGATCCGGTGTTCGCGCTCGAGCGCATGATCGAGATCCTCAGCGCACGCGGCGTGACGCCAATCTCTCGCTAGAAGCAGCAGACACACGAAAGAGCCCCGTCGCTGGGACGGGGCTCTCACGGTATCTCGTAACACGCTCAGCAAGGCGGCGGCTGTCCAGCGGGAGACACGCTCCGCAAGGCGGCGGTTATGCCGGCGCCCAACGCGACCACGCGACTCCCCGACAGCGGCGCGCCCGACAGGGGCGGGCGCGCAAGAGAACTCAGAGCGCTGCGACCTGCTTGGCGATGGACGACTTGCGGTTCGCCGCCTGGTTCTTGTGGATGACGCCCTTGCTGACGGCCTTGTCGAGCTTCTTGCTCGCTCGAGCGAGAGCGATGGTCGCCTTGTCCTTGTCGCCTGCAGCGACGGCGTCGCGCGTGGAGCGGATGGCGGTCTTGAGTTCGCTCTTGACCGCCTTGTTGCGCTCGTGCGCCTTCTCGTTGGTGCGAATGCGCTTGATCTGCGACTTGATGTTTGCCACGAGTGGTCTTGTCTTTCGTTCGAGGTGGTGTGTCAGGATGTGCCGCCGGACGAGAGAGGGCGCCTGGCGGCTTTTCGTGTGGATGAAACCACACGCAAGCCAGCAAACAACTCTACCAGACACCCTTTGCTCCGCCGAACCGTGTGGCCTCCGGGCGGTACGGCTCCCGCGCGCATCTGCCTAGGGTGGAACGCATGAGTCGCACAGAAGCATCCGTCGCCGTCGTCAATGCATATGTCGTGCCCGTCGTTGGCGAGCCCATTGAGAACGGCACCGTCGTCGTCGAGAACGGCGTGATCACGGCCGTCGGGGCCGATGCGACGCCGCCTCCCGGCATCCGCGTGGTGGATGCCCGTGGTCGCTGGCTGCTCCCCGGCTTCATCGAGCCGCACGGTCACGTCGGGATCCACGAGGAGTCCAACGGCGTCGCCGGAAACGACACCAACGAGATGACCGACCCGAACACGGCGGGCGTCAGGGCGCTCGATGCGATCGACATCGACGACGAGGGTTTTCGCGACGCGCTGAGCGGCGGCATCACGTCGGTGGTGGTCAAGCCGGGCAGCGGCAATGTGATCGGCGGTCAGACGGTCGCCATCAAGACGTGGGGTGGCCGCACCGTCGACGAGCAGGTGATCAGCGACGCCGTTAGTGTGAAGTCGGCTCTTGGGGAGAACCCGAAACGCGTGTACGGCGAGAAGAAGCAGACGCCGAGCACCCGATTGGGCGTCGCCTACGTCATTCGCCAGGCACTCGCCGACGCACAGCACTATGCAGCGGCGCGGGATGCCGCGGCCGCGAAGAACGAGCCGTTCGCCCGCGACCTGGCGAAGGAGACGCTCGCACGTGTGTTGTCCGGCGAACTCGCCTGGGACCAGCATGTGCACCGGCACGACGACATCGCAACGGCCATCCGCCTCGCCGACGAGTTCGGCTACCGGCTTGTGATCAACCACGGGACCGACGGCGCGAAGCTGGCGGACGTGCTCGCCGAGCGCGACATCCCGGTGATCTACGGCCCGATGTTCACCTCTCGTTCGAAGCTGGAGCTGCGGGATCGCGCCATCGCGAACCTCGGCCGATTGGCATCCGCCGGTGTGCGGGTGGCGATCACCACCGACCACCCGGTCGTGCCGATCAACTTCCTCGTGTATCAGGCCGCTCTCGCGGTCAAAGACGGTCTCGATCGGCGGGTCGCGCTTGAGGCTCTCACAGTGAACCCCGCGTCGTTCCTGAGGCTCGACGACCGGGTCGGCTCTCTGCGGGTGGGACTCGACGGCGACCTCGTGCTGTGGTCGGGCGATCCGCTCGACGTGATGAACCGTGCAGAGCGAGTGTTCATCTCCGGCGCAGAGGTCTACCGCTGGGAGGACGGTCGTGGAATCGTGACCGAGCGTTCGGAGCGATTCGACGGGTAGGTCTGGCCGCGCGGAGCGCTCGCCGGGCATGGGAGAATTGCCGAACGATGTCCCCACGTGCAACAACGGCCCTCGAGCCCGCAGCGACCGATCCGGCGCGCCTCCGCAATTTCTGCATCATCGCGCACATCGACCACGGAAAGTCGACGCTCGCCGATCGCATGCTCCAGTTGACCGGTGTCGTCGACGAGCGGGCGATGCGCGCGCAGTACCTCGATCGCATGGACATCGAGCGCGAGCGCGGAATCACGATCAAGAGCCAGGCCGTGCGCATGCCGTGGCAGTTCGAGGGCGACACCTACGCCCTGAACATGATCGACACACCAGGGCACGTCGACTTCACGTACGAGGTCTCTCGCTCCCTTGCTGCGTGCGAGGGTGCAATCCTGCTCGTGGATGCCGCCCAGGGCATCGAGGCGCAGACCCTCGCGAATCTCTATCTCGCGCTCGAGAACGATCTCACGATCATCCCGGTGCTGAACAAGATCGACCTGCCCGCCGCCCAACCGGAGAAGTTCGCCGCCGAGCTCGCGCACATCATCGG
>DASZMW010000179.1:0-12693 GCA_035551735.1 Humibacter sp.
GTGCTCAACGACTCAGGGGCCATGGTCCCCACCGAGGTGCACAGGGAGTGCGAGGTCGACATCGCACTGCGTTGGGGCACCGGCTACGACACAGTCCTCAGAAGCTTTGTGAACATCATCTCGACACCGAAGGGCGGCAGCCATCAAGCCGGCTTCGACCAGGGGGTGATGAAGTTCTTCCGTCAACAGGTGGAGCAGAACGCGCGTCGTCTGAAGGTGACGGCCAACGAGAAGCTCGAGAAGGATGACATCCTCGCCGGGCTGACCGGCGTGCTCACGGTGCGCCTCCCTGAGCCGCAGTTCGAAGGTCAGACCAAGGAGGTGCTCGGCACCCCGGCAGTGCGTGCCATCGTCTCCAAGGTGGTGTCGGACAGTCTCGCCGCTCGCTTCTCCTCGACCAAGCGCGACGACAAGGCGCAGTCGGCGCTGCTTCTGGACAAGGTCGTCTCTGAGATGAAATCGCGCATCTCGGCGCGTGCCCACAAAGAGACTCAGCGTCGAAAGAACGCGCTCGAGACATCCTCTCTGCCGCCGAAGCTCGTTGACTGCCGCTCGACCGACGTCGCCCACAGCGAGTTATTCATCGTCGAGGGTGACTCTGCCCTCGGTACCGCGCGTCGCGCCAGGGACAGCGAACATCAGGCGCTCTTGCCGATTCGCGGCAAGATTCTGAACGTGCAGAAGGCATCCGTCTCCGACATGCTCAGCAACGCCGAGTGCGCTTCGATCATCCAGGTGATCGGCGCCGGCTCCGGTCGCACGTTCGACCTCGCTTCGGCACGCTACGGCAAGGTCATCATCATGAGCGACGCGGACGTCGACGGCGCACACATCCGAACGCTGCTGCTCACGCTGTTCTTCAGGTACATGCGGCCGATGATCGAAGCCGGACGGGTCTTCGCCGCGGTTCCCCCGCTGCACAGGGTGATTGCGATCAACCCTGGGTCGAAGCCGAACGAGACGATCTACACGTACTCCGACCAAGAATTGCATGCCGTGCTCGGCAACCTCAAGAAGTCCGGTCGGCGCTGGCAGGAGCCACCGCAGCGTTATAAGGGTCTCGGCGAAATGGATGCCGACCAGCTCGCCACCACGACGATGGAGCGAACGCACCGACTGCTGCGCAGGGTCAAGGTCGACGACGCCGAGCGCGCCGCCGAGGTCTTCGAGGTGCTGATGGGCAACGACGTCGCGCCGCGCAAGGAGTTCATCATCTCCGGCAGCGACCAGCTCAGTCGTGACCGTATCGACGCCTGACGTCCGTTCCGCGGCGAGCCGACGGCTCAGCCGACCTGCCGACCGATCGCAGCGATGACGCCGTCCAGCGGCTGACCGGAGGCATCGCGCTTCGCGCCGGTCTCCGGGAGAGTTCGCACGGCGCCGTCCGCGGCGACGGCCAGCGCAGGGGAGACCCCGACCCATGCGAGCGCCAGGTCGTCTTCGCCCTTCAAGAAGCGCTGCGCGCGAATCCCACCGGTCGCGCGCCCCTTCGCGGGGAACTCGTCGAACGTCGACACCTTGCCCGATCCGGGATTCGTACCCGCCAGGGTGTTTTCGCTCGTCGCGATCGTGACCACCACGGCCTCGCTTGCGAAGCCGGCCGGCACGGCGCCGAAGAACAGTGCCGTGGCGCCAGTTGAAAGCTTGACGCCCGCCATGCCACCCGCGCCCCTGCCCTGAGGGCGCACCGTCGAGGCGCCGAAGCGCAACAGCTGGGCATCCGTTGTCACGAAGACCAGCTCATCGTCATCGGATGTCTCGCACGCGCCGACCACCGAGTCTCCCGGCTTCAGGGCGATCACGTCGAAGTCGGGGCGGTTGGCCCAGTCGCCTACGGTGAGTCGCTTCACGACCCCCTGTGCCGTGCCGAGCGTCAGCGGGACGGCGGAGTCCGATCTCACGAGCGCGAGCACCCGTTCGCTCTTGTCCGTCAGCCCGATGTAGTCCGACGAACGCGCGCCCGCGGCCGGTTGAACGGAGTTCGCCGGCACGGCGGGCAGGTCCACCGGGGTGAATCGCACGATACGTCCGCGGCTCGTCACCGCGCCGATCTCGGTGCGGCTGGTTGTCGCCACCGACGACGCGATCGCATCGTGCTTGCTGCGGCGGGTCGGGGGAGTGATACGCGGCGTGTTCCCCTCGGCATCGGGCTCCAGGTCCACTCGCACGAGGCGTCCTGTGACGGACAGGTAGACGCGGCACGGAACATCCGCGACCTCGAGTGCCTGTTGGGCTTTACTCCCCGTCGTCGCCCGCGAGGGCTTCGCGGAGGTGAGAAGCGTGCGTCGCGGCGTTCCGAATCTCTCGGCGACGTCGTCGAGTTCCTGTGAGACGACTTCCCTGATACGGTCCTCGCTCGCCAGGATCTGCTCGAGTTCTGCGATCTCCGCCATCAACGTGTCGCGCTCCGCTTCCAGCTCGATGCGCGAGAACTTCGTCAGACGGCGCAGACGCAGTTCGAGGATGTACTCCGACTGCACCTGGCTGAGATCGAAGACCTGCATGAGGCGGGATCGCGCCTGCTCGCTGTCGTCGCTCGTGCGGATGACCTGGATGACCTCGTCGATGTCCAGAATCGCGACCAGCAAGCCCTCGACGAGGTGCAGCCGTTCGCGCTTGCGGTCCAGGCGGTACCTGGATCGCCGTGTGACGACGTTGACGCGGTGCTCGAGATAGACGGAGAGAAGTTCGCGCAAGCCAAGGGTGCGCGGGTTGCCGTCGACGAGGGCCACATTGTTGATCGAGAAGCCGTCCTCGAGAGGGGTGTACCGGTAGAGCTGCTCGAGCACGGCCTGGGGACTGAACCCCGTCTTGATGCCGATGACCAGGCGAAGGCCGCGGCTGCGGTCGCTCAGATCGGTGACGTCGGAGATTCCGGCCAGCTTCTTGGCGTTGACGCCGTCTTTGATCTTCTCGATCACCTTCTCGGGACCAACCAGGTAAGGGAGCTCGCTGACGACGAGCCCTGTCTTGCGTGCCGTGATCGGTTCGACCGTGACCTTGGCGCGGGTGCGGAACGAGCCGCGGCCGGTGGCGTAGGCATCCTTCACTCCGTCGAGGCCGACGATGATGCCGCCGCCCGGCAGGTCGGGGCCGGGCACGAACTCCATCAACTCGTCGAGGGATGCCTCCGGGTTGTCGAGCAGGTGCCGCGCCGCTCCGACCACCTCGACGAGGTTGTGCGGCGCCATGTTCGTCGCCATACCGACGGCGATGCCGCTGGCACCATTCACCAGGAGGTTCGGAATGGCCGACGGCAGCACATCCGGCTGCATCAGCTGGTTGTCGTAGTTCGGAACGAAGTCGACCTCGTCCTCGTCGATTCCGTTCGTCATCGTGAGGGCGACGGGTGCGAGGCGCACTTCGGTATATCGGGCGGCGGCCGGACCGTCGTCGAGCGAACCGAAGTTGCCGTGCCCATCGATCAGCGGGAGACGCAGTGTGAAGTCCTGAGCCATGCGCACCAGGGCGTCGTAAATCGCCGAGTCGCCATGCGGGTGCAGTTTGCCCATCACTTCGCCGGTGACGCGCGCCGACTTGACGTGAGCGCGTTCCGGGCGAAGACCCATCTCGCTCATCTGGTAGAGGATGCGTCGCTGCACGGGCTTGAGCCCGTCCCTGGCGTCGGGCAGCGCCCTCGAGTAGATGACCGAGTATGCGTACTCGAGGTACGAGCTCTGCATCTCGGCCGAGACATCGATGTCCTCGATGCGCTCCGGCGTTGCCGGTTCTGGGGCAGGAGTGCGGCTTGATCTGCGGTTGTCTGCTGGACTCATTCGTGCAATCTCGTGGGGGCGAATCGCGTGGTCTGCCACGCGCCCCGTTGGTAAGATTCCGGCGTTCTCGGGTATGTCAGACTGGCCGGGTGGGGACAATGCTACCGGCCGGATTCTCGACGTCGGCGAGCCTGGCCGACGTTCTCACCAGTTGCCTCGCAACGGTCACTGGCGCACACGGCGCGATCGACCTCCCCGAGGTTTCACGGACCGTCGTGGTGGTCGTTGACGGACTCGGTTCGCACGCCCTCCGAGCACGCTCCGGCCACGCGAGATTCCTCGCCCCTCGATTGACCAGGGCGACGACCATCACGAGCGGCTCGCCGACTACGACTGCCGCGGCGATCACCACCCTCTGCACCGGACACATGCCAGGGGAGCACGGAATCATCGGCTATCGAGCGCGCGACCCGCGCACCGGCCGCGTCTTCAACCACCTCAGCGGTTGGAACGGCGATCCGGACCCAGCGACCTGGCAGCGCTGCGAGACGGTCTTCGAGCGCGCAACGGCGCAGGGTGTCGTTGCCTACGCCATCGGTCCCGAACGATACAGCTCGTCCTCGTTCACGGCAGCCTCGTTGCGTGGCGCCGAGTACGTCGGTGCGAACAGCATGCAGCATCGCGTTGAACTGGTGCGCGACCTGTTCGATCGCGGCGGTCGCCAAGTCGTCTACCTCTACGTTCCCGAGCTCGACGTCATCGCCCACGCACAGGGCTCGGAATCGGATGCCTGGCTCGTCGCACTCGAACAGCTGGACTCCGTCATGTCGACCCTGGCACGCTCGCTCAGGGCGGGCGAGGGCGCTTTCGTGACGGCCGACCACGGCATCCTCGACGTACCGCAGGGCTCCCATGTGCTTTTCGACGCGGTGCCAGAGCTCACGGTTGGTGTCCAACAGGTTGGGGGAGAGCCGCGGATGCTGCAGCTTTACCTCGACCGGGCCGCGACCGACGACGACCGCGAGATGCTCGCCGCATCATGGCGGGAAGCCGAGGGGAACCGTGCCTGGGTGGCGACTCGATCGGAAGCGATCGAGGCCGGGTGGTTCGGGCCAACGATGGATGCCGAGGTGGCGCCACGCATCGGCGACGTGCTGGTGGCGGCACGCGCCAGGATCGCCTACTACGACTCGTCTCCTGAGGGCATACGGAGCAGGACGATGGTCGGACAGCACGGGTCATTCAGCTCCGAGGAGCAGAAGGTCCCGCTGATCAGGCTCGGCGCGTTCGAATAGCGAGCGGATGCCGTCCGATCGGTCGGCTCAGGCCAAATCGTCGTCTGTGCGCGCGCCGAACACGATCTCATCCCAACTCGGCATCGACTTGCGTCCACGCTTCGCGCCGCGAACCGGACCGGTGTTATTGCTGCGCTCGACGGGCGCCGAAGGCTGAGCCGACGTGGGCGTCTTGGCAGGCGCCGTGACATCCGTCGTGTCGAAGGCGTCGAGAGGAACGTCGACCGCCTGCGGCTGAGAATCCCGGAGCCCCGCCGCTTCGCGTTCCCCGCGTCGCTTGCGGAGCGCCTCGAGCAGGTCGGCCGTCTGGTGCATATCACGCGGCTCGTCGTCATCGGCGCGCTTGATCGCCTGCACGGCGATCGAATTGTTCGCGGTCTGGGGCGCGCGTCCTACCTGCGACTCGGTGCGAGCTGCGGCCGGAGTGTCGTCGAATGTGAATGCGCCACTGTCGAAGCGCGACTCGTCAGGAACCGGAACGACCGGAGCGACGGCCCGCAGGCGTGGAATCAGGCCGGTCTGCAACTCGCCCTGTTGGGAGAGGGTGTGGGCATCGGCGTTCGCCGGAGCGAGGGTGAGCTTGCGTGGTTCAAACGCCCAGCGGGCGTCATGGTCGACGTCGTCGGAAGCGAAGGCGAGCTTGACGACCCAGCCGCCCTCCGACTCCTTCCAACTGGTCCAACGCTCGCCCGTCGCTCCCAGTGATGCGAGTCGCTCCCTGATCACGGAACCGAACGTGTCGCCCTCGCTGAGCGGATCGATGTCGGCCCCGGTGCGTACGGGTACCGAGAGCGCCGACGTGACGATGTGCTCGCGCTCCGCGATGATCGGGCCCTCGAAGCGCTCGACATAGCCGATGGCAGCTCCCGTGAGCTCTGCAACCTCTTCGGCTGAGAGACCGGACCGAATGTGAGCCTGGATCTCGCGAGGCGAGACCTTCGGTCCCGTCATCGGCTCGGGTCTGAGCTGACGCAGCCTCGACTGCAGCATTTCATCGATGGCGATGCGGAACCGCTCACCGCTGTCGTTCGCGGCGAGCAAGGCGCCGTTCTCGACGCCGATGACCTTCAAATCCTGCATGCGAAACGCCTCTTTCGACCTGGTTGCGTTCGACGTCAACCTTGCCATGCGGCGGGCCGATTGCCTGGGAATAAACGGGGCGCGCCGGAAGTTGATCGACAGCGCAACAGCAAAGTCTGAGTGGACGCCGTGGCTTGTTTGCTATTCCAAGGCTCCTGATGCAAACTGTGCCCGCCGATTTCTTCGGCGGCAGCTAATGAGAAGTGGATGGGCATGGCAACCGATTACGACGCTCCGCGCAAGACCGACGACGACTCGGAGTCGATCGAGGCGTTGAAGGAGCGGGTTCCGGACAAGATGTCCGGGGTCGTTGACGTCGACGATGCCGACAACCCCGGTGGATTCGAGCTTCCCGGCGCCGACCTCTCCGACCTCGATCTCGATGTCGTCGTTCTGCCTCCGCAGGCCGACGAATTCACGTGTGTGAGTTGTTTCCTCGTGAAGCACCGTTCGCAGATCGACCACGAGACGAAGCTCGGGCCGATCTGCGTGGAGTGCGCGGCCTGACGAACGATCAGGAAAGTGGAGCCGGCGGCAGGTTGTCGCCGGCTCTGTCGTTAACCGCTCTGGCGAATTCGGTTGGATGTCTGGTCGAAAGCAGCCAGTACGGCGCAGGGTCGTTCTCGTCGAGGATCGAGATGCGAACCACTGCCGACGTCCATCCCCTGATGAGCAGCCACGCGCGGGCGTCGAGCAGTCGACCGCGCTGAAGGCTCGCCTCGCTGCCGTCGAAGGCTTCAGCCGCGCCGAGGTAGTGGCGCTCGATCTGCGCCTTTCCGGCGTGCAGCTCGTCGTCGGTGAGCTCGATCGTCGGTGAGCCGACGACCAGACCGACGACGCACGCCGCATAGAGCACGATGGCGCAGATGATGCCGACGAGCATGTTGATGGGCGCGAAAACAATGATGCTGGCGGGGATCACGAGGGCTGTCGCGACGAAGAGCCAGGGGGCGGCCCACAGCCGCTCTCGGTAGACGGTCATGGGTCTATTCGACCAGAGTTCTGCACTACCCTCGACACGTGACCGAATCCGTCGACGTGCTGACCACGGCGCTGGAGCCTCCTCGATACGCCCACGACGACGATGCCGGTGCCGATCTTTGCTCGAGCGAAGCAGTGACGCTCGCTCCTGGTGAGCGTGCAACGGTGGGCACCGGCGTCGCCATTGCACTTCCCACTGGCTATACAGCCTTTGTCGTTCCGCGAAGCGGACTGGCGGCCCGTCACGGCATCACGGTCGTGAACTCCCCTGGAACGGTGGATGCCGGCTACCGCGGTGAGATCCGTGTGACACTTCTGAACACGGACAGGACGATGCCGTACGCTGTCGCGGTCGGTGACCGGATCGCGCAGCTGATTGTGATGCCCGTGACGCGAGCCGTCTTTCTTCCCGTCGACGCACTTCCGGAGACCGAGCGCGGTGCGAGCGGATTCGGATCGACGGGTTACACGGCACTTCAGTCAGGAGAACACGCGTGAGCGACACAGGCGACATCGACCAGGAAGAGTGGGAGAAGTCGGCGCCTGAGAACAGGGAGGCCGACGGCCCCTTCGACGAGGCGGAAGCGAACCCGGTTCGCCCCTACATCGATCTGGGTGGCGTAAAGGTGCTGCCACGCGATGGACTCCAGCTACGCCTCGAGGTGGAGGAGGAAACGGGACGGGTCGTCGCGGTCGGTCTCGACTTCGCAGGGTCGACCCTTCAGGTTCAGCCGTTCGCGGCGCCGCGATCAAGTGGTCTCTGGCACGAGATCCGGGCCCAGATCGCCGACCAGATCCAACGGCAGGGCGGACGGACCAGCGAAAGGGACGGGGTCTTCGGACCGGAGTTGGTCGCGGAGATTCCGATCGCCGAGCCCGGCGTGCCGGGGGAGACACGCATCGCACGGTTCATTGGAGTCGACGGACCGCGTTGGTTCCTGCGCGGCGTGATCGCCGGCGATGCTGCCATCAATCCGGTCGCTGCCGAGGAGATCGACGATCTGTTCCGCAGTGTCGTCGTGGTGCGCGGCAACCAGCCGATGCCGCCGCGCGATCTCATCCCGCTGCGCATGCCGGCAACCCCGAACGACGCGTGAGGCCAGGCAACGACGTGACCGCCGATCGCGAGCCCGAAGAAGCGGGCGACACGAGCGCCCTCGCGGAGACGATCGCGCGAGCGGCCGGTCAGTCCGGCCTTGGAGCTCTTGCCGGGTCGGACGCACCGACGGGGAAGGCGCTCTTCGCCGCGATGGGTGGCATCCGCGGCCTCTGCGAGACGATCCTGCCCGGACTGCTCTTTCTCATCCCGTACACGGTGTTCACCAGCATCCAGCAACCGTGGGCGCAGCAGGCCGCCATGCCCGTATCTCTCGGGGCATCCGTGGCGGTCGCCGTGGTCTTCACCCTGATCCGTGTCATCACCAAGACCCAGACGACCCAGGCTGTCGCCGGTTTGATCGGCGTCGCCGCGTCGGCGATCCTGGCCCTGCTCACCGGGAATGCAGCGAACAACTTTCTGCTCGGATTCCTGATCGACGCCGGCTACGGCCTCGCCGTTCTCATCTCGATGCTGGTGGGATGGCCACTACTCGGGCTCGTCATCGGATATCTGATGGGTGACGGCGTCGCGTGGCGCGCAAGCAAGAGCAAGCGTCGTGTCATGCAGGTGCTGACGGCGTGTTGGCTGGCACTGTTCGTCGCGCGGCTTGCCGTTCAGCTCCCGCTCTATTTCGCGGGCCTCACCGTCGCGCTGGGCGTCGTGAAGCTTCTGATGGGGCTGCCGTTGTACGCGACACTCGTGCTCGTGTCGTGGCTCGTCACCCGGGCCGTGTACCCGCCGAAGAACGCAGACGAGACACCGGAAGGTTGAAGGCCGGTCGTCTCTCAGCCCACGGTGGCGGTGCTAAAGTTATCTCGACGTCAAGATAAATTGATGTGAGACGGATGCCTCATGAAAGCGACGGGTTAGGCCCGCCTTCCTGGAGAGTCCGGATCGCAAGTCGCCAGAATGAGTGAGGCGGGAGCCGCGCTCCCGGTGCCGACGAAGGAGAGGGCAGTGTGTCTGCGGACAGAGTTTCAACAGTGAATAGCTTTGGAGCACGAGACACCATCACGGTGGGCTCGACCGAGTACGAGATCTTCAGGATCGATTCGGTCCCCGGCTACGAGAAGCTTCCGTTCAGCCTCAAGGTGCTGCTCGAGAATCTGCTGCGCACCGAGGACGGTGCGAACGTCACCAAGGATCAGATCACAGCGCTGAGCCACTGGCAGCCGACCGCGGACCCCGAGACCGAGATCCAGTTCTCACCGGCTCGCGTCGTGATGCAGGACTTCACCGGCGTTCCCTGCATCGTCGACCTCGCGACGATGCGCGAGGCCGTCGCGGCCCTCGGCGGCGATCCCGAGAAGATCAACCCGCTCGCTCCTGCCGAGCTGGTCATCGACCACTCCGTGATCGCCGACGTCTTCGGTACGGTCAACTCCTTCGAGCGCAACGTCGAGCTGGAGTACGAGCGCAACGGCGAGCGGTACCAGTTCCTTCGCTGGGGTCAGACCGCATTCGACGATTTCAAGGTCGTGCCGCCGGGGACGGGCATCGTGCACCAGGTGAACATCGAGCACCTGGCACGCGTGACGTTCACGCGCGAGGTGGGCGGCGTACTCCAGGCCTACCCTGACACGCTCGTCGGCACCGATTCGCACACCACCATGGTCAACGGTCTCGGCGTGCTCGGCTGGGGTGTCGGCGGCATCGAGGCCGAGGCCGCGATGCTGGGACAGCCCGTTTCGATGCTCATCCCGAAGGTCGTCGGCTTCAAGCTGTCCGGCTCGATCCCCGCAGGCGTCACGGCGACCGATGTCGTGCTCACCATCACGCAGATCCTGCGCAAGCAGGGCGTCGTTGGCAAGTTCGTCGAGTTCTACGGCGAAGGCGTCGCCCAGGTCCCGCTCGCGAACCGCGCCACCATCGGCAACATGAGCCCCGAATTCGGTTCGACCGCAGCGATCTTCCCGATCGACGACGTCACGCTCGAGTATCTGCGCCTGACGGGGCGTTCCGACGAGCAGGTCCGCCTCGTCGAGGAGTATTCGAAGGCGCAGCACTTGTGGCACGACCCGTCGCGTGAACCGAACTTCAGCGAATACCTCGAACTCGACCTCGGTACGGTCGTCCCGTCGATCGCAGGTCCGCGCCGCCCGCAGGACCGCATCGAACTGAGTCACTCCAAGGACCAGTTCAATACCGATCTGCACGACTACGCGCAGATCGACCACGACATCGTCGACCTGACCATCTCGGAGTCCTTCCCCGCGTCGGATCCCGGCGAGCTCTCACCGGCTGACGAGCACAGCGCGCACTCGCACCACCACCAGAGCCACGCGCCGCACACGGCCTCCCGGCCTACTCCTGTGCAGTACAACGGCGACAAGTTCGTGATCGACCACGGGGCCGTCGCGATCGCCGCGATCACGTCGTGCACGAACACCTCGAACCCCGAGGTCATGCTCGCCGCGGGCCTGCTCGCCCGCAACGCGTCGCAGAAGGGCCTGAAAGCGAAGCCGTGGGTGAAGACCACCTTGGCGCCAGGGTCGAAGGTCGTCACCGAGTACTACGAGAAGGCCGGACTGACCGGATACCTTGAAGACCTCGGTTTCTACCTCGTCGGTTACGGCTGCACGACGTGCATCGGCAACTCCGGCCCGCTGCCGGACGAGATCTCGACCGCGGTGAACGAGAGCGACCTCGCCGTGACGGCCGTGCTCTCCGGAAACCGCAACTTCGAGGGTCGCATCAACCCAGACGTGAAGATGAACTACCTCGCGAGCCCGCCTCTCGTGATCGCCTACGCGTTGGCCGGTTCGATGAACTTCGACTTCGACACCGACGCGCTCGGCACCGACGACAACGGCGATGACGTCTTCCTCAAGGACATCTGGCCCGACGCCGCCGAGGTGCAAAAGACCATCGACGACTCGATCAACCAGGAGATGTTCACCAGGGAATACGCGAGCGTGTTCGACGGTGACGAGCGCTGGCGTTCACTTCCCACCCCGACCGGCTCCACTTTCGAATGGACGGCAGAGTCGACCTACGTGCGCAAGCCTCCGTACTTCGACGGGATGACGCTCGAGACCACTCCGGTCGTCGACATCGCCGACGCGCGGGTGCTGGCCAAGCTGGGGGACTCGGTCACCACCGACCACATCAGCCCCGCCGGTTCGATCAAGGCGGACAGCCCTGCCGGCCACTACCTCACCGACCACGGCGTAGAGCGCAAGGACTTCAACTCGTACGGCTCGCGCCGTGGCAACCACGAGGTGATGATCCGCGGGACTTTCGCGAACATCCGTCTCAGGAACCAGCTGCTCGACGGGGTAGAGGGTGGTTACACCCGCGACTTCACCAAGACGGATGCCCCGCAGGCGTTCATCTACGACGCATCGGAGAACTACCAAGAGCAAGGCACTCCGCTGGTGATCTTCGCCGGCAAGGAGTACGGATCGGGCTCCTCGCGCGACTGGGCGGCGAAGGGCACCTCGCTGCTCGGCGTTCGCGCCGTGATCGCTGAGAGCTTCGAGCGCATCCACCGGTCGAACCTGATCGGCATGGGTGTCGTGCCGCTGCAGTTCCCGGCGGGGGAGTCGGCGGCGAGCCTCGGACTCGACGGTACAGAGGTTGTCTCGATCAGCGGCCTGACCGCCCTGAACGACGGCAGCACCCCGAAAACGGTGCACGTCACAGCCGTGCCGAGCGAGCACTCGGATGGTGGCAAGCAGCCGATCGAGTTCGACGCGGTCGTGCGCATCGACACGCCAGGTGAGGCCGACTACTACCGCAACGGGGGCATCCTTCAGTACGTGCTGCGAAGCCTCGTGGAGTAGCGCCGGTAGCACCACCACGAGGGCCGGGAACGCGAGCCGTTTCCGGCCCTCGCCGCACCATCCGTGCGATGTGCCGATAGTGCATCGGCGCGCCAGGCGACGAGCAGGGTGGGATGCGTAGACTCGATGAGCAGAAGTGAAAGGCGGCCGGTATGACCCTTCTCGAGACGATCAGAGGTCCTCGGGACCTCGACTCTCTCTCGAAGGAACAGCTCGTGCAACTCGCCGAAGAGGTGCGCGCGTACCTCATCGCCAACGTGGCCAAGACAGGCGGACACCTGGGCCCGAACCTCGGCGTCGTCGAGCTGACGATCGCGTTGCACAAGGTCTTCGATTCCCCACACGATGCCATGGTGTTCGACACGGGCCATCAGTCGTACGTGCACAAGCTGCTTACCGGCAGACAGGACTTCAGCACGCTGCGCAAGACGGACGGGCTCGCGGGATACCCGCAGCGCTCGGAGTCGGTGCACGACATCGTCGAATCGTCGCACGCATCCAGCTCGCTGTCGTGGGCGGACGGCATTTCGCGCGCCTTCACGATGACCGGTCAGGGCGATCGCTACGTCATCGCGGTCGTCGGCGACGGAGCGCTCACCGGCGGCATGACCTGGGAAGCGCTGAACAACATCAGCGACGACAACGACCGGCGGCTCATCATCGTCGTCAACGACAATGGGCGCTCCTATGCTCCGACGATCGGCGGCATGGCCCGATTCCTCAACGGCGTGCGCACC
>DASZMW010000180.1:0-6037 GCA_035551735.1 Humibacter sp.
GCGCGAGTTGCTCCGTTCGGTCTCGCTGCAGCAGACCCTGCAACTGATCCGCGTAACCGTCGAGGTGGTCGAGGACCGCGTTCGAACGGCTGGCAACGAGGAGCTCCGTGAGGCGATCCTGCTGTACTCGCGGGAGATCGCGTTCGCGGCAGCGGATGTCTACGCACGCGCCGCCGAGGCCCGCGGCCTTTGGGATGCACGCCTCGAGGCGCTCGTCGTCGACTCGATCCTGACGGGCGAAGCGGACGACGAGCTCCCGAGTCGCATCGCAGCGCTCGGTTGGCACGGGCACGGCGAGGTCAGTGTGCTGGTCGGTACTGCGCCCACCCAGTTGGACGTCGACCAACTGCGACGCATTGCGCGTCACATGACGGCCGACGTGCTGATCGGTGTTCAGGGGTCCCGGCTCGTGCTGGTCATCGGCCGGGCGCAGCCGCGCTCGACCGATCCTGACGAGGTCGGTCCGTCGAACTCCATCACCTTCCTCGAGATCGCGCAGCAGTTGGAGTCGGGCTTCGGTCCTGGCCACCTCGTGCTCGGCCATGAGGTGCCCGGTCTCGTCGACGCGTCCAAGAGCGCACGCGCCGCCCTGGCCGGCTTCGCCGTTGCGAAGGCGTGGCGCAATTGCCCGAGGCCGGTGCACGCAGACGATCTGCTCCCCGAACGGGCATTCGCGGGCGACTCGCTCGCGAGGAGCACGCTGGTGGGCCGCATCTACCGCCCGTTACACGCTCACTCCCCCGAGTTGCTCAATACGCTGTGGAGCTATCTCGACAACGGCAGGTCGCTCGAGGCTACGGCGCGCGAGTTGTTCGTGCACCCGAACACCGTGCGCTACCGGCTGAAGCGTGTCACGGATGTGATCGGCTGGGATGCGACTGGAGCACGCGAAGCGCTCATTTTGCAAGCAGCGCTCATCGTCGGCTCGATCAACGAACCGGATGCGCCGGCACGACGTCGCTGACCCCAGGAGACCTGAATGATGTACGACACCTCCAAACGATTCGGCGGTAGTTCATTGAAGATCGACACGAGACTGCCCGCAGCGATTGGCAGACTAAAGCGGTGATCGTCATCGCATGCCCGGGACAGGGCTCGCAAACCCCAGGTTTCCTGACCCCGTGGCTCGTCGATGAGGAGACCAGAGCGCTTGTCGCACGCTATTCCGAAGTCTCCGGCGTCGACCTGATCGAGCACGGCACGCAGTCCGACGCAGAGACGATCAGGGACACCAGCCTCGCGCAACCGCTCATCGTCGCGGCCAGCCTCCTCGCCCTGCGCGCGCTGCGCGCTGCTGCTCCCGACGCCACTCTCGGCGGCATCGCCGGGCACTCGGTCGGCGAGGCTGCGGCGGCAGCCGGTGCCGGCATCCTCTCCGACGACGACGCCCTGCGCCTCGTGCGCGCCCGTGCGCTGCTGATGGCGGAGGCCGCAGCGGCGACCCCGACGGGCATGAGTGCCGTGCTCGGCGGCGACCAGGACGCCGTCGTCGCCCTCGCGGAGAGCCTCGGCCTCAAGCCGGCCAACTACAACGGCGGCGGTCAGATCGTGGTGGGCGGCGCGCTGGACGCCCTCGCCCGACTTTCCGAGGAGCCGCTACGCGGCACCAGAGTCGTACCACTTCAGGTCGCCGGCGCGTTCCACACGCACTACATGCAGCCGGCGCGCGCGGGTCTCGCCGACGCGATCGTCGACATCCCTGTCGCAGACCCCTCCCTCACGATCTGGACCAATCGCGACGGCTCGGCCGTGACGTCCGGCAACGAGTTCGTCGAGTTGATGGTCGGCCAGGTGGCGTCGCCGGTGCGCTGGGACCTGTGCATGGCATCGTTCGAGCAGGCGGGCGTGACAGGGCTGATCGAGCTGACACCGGCCGGCGCTCTGACCGGCCTCGCCAAGCGCGGCCTGAAGGGCGTGCCCACCGTGGCGATCAAGACGCCCGACGACCTTCCAGCCGCCGTCGAGCTGTTGAAGACCTCGGTCGTAGAAAGCGAAGCCTGATCTATGAGTGCACCCCGCCTGAACCAGACCACAGGGCCTAAGTACACGCGCATTCTCGCGATGGGCGCCGCCCGAGGAAGCATCGACGTCTCCAACGACGATCTGGTCGGTCCGATCAACTCGTCCGACGAATGGATTCGTCAACGCACCGGCATCATCACCCGCAAGCGTGCGCCGCATGACGTGCTCGCAGTCGACCTGGCGACGGATGCCGCCCGCGAAGCCGTCGAGACTTCCGGCGTCGACCCCGCGCTGATCGACCTCGTGATGATCGCCACGATCAGCAACGTGCAGCAGACGCCTTCGATGTCCGCCGTCGTCGCCGACCGGATCGGCGCCAATCCGGCCGCCGCCTACGACCTGAATGCCGCGTGCGCCGGATACACCTACGCCATCGCACAGGCAGACGCACTCATCCGTGCCGGCGTCGCCCACTACGCGGTCGTGGTCGGAGCGGAGAAGCTGTCGGACGTCGTAGACGGCACCGACAGGTCGATCTCGTTCCTGCTCGCCGACGGCGCGGGCGCGGCCGTGATCGGGCCGAGCGACGAGCCCGGCATCTCGCCGACGGTGTGGGGATCAGACGGCGCCAAGGCCGACTCGGTGGGCATGGACCACACCCTGGTCGAGTTCCGCGACGGCGAAGCGCCCTGGCCGACGTTGCGCCAAGACGGTCCCGTGGTGTTCCGGTGGGCGGTGTGGGAGATGGCCAAGGTCGCGAAGCAGGCGATCGAGGCCGCTGGAATCACCGCCGACGACCTGTCGGCATTCATCCCCCACCAGGCGAACATGCGCATCGTCGACGAGCTCGCCAAGCAGCTCAAATTGTCGGAGGGCGTCACGATCGCCCGCGACATCGAGACCACCGGCAACACGTCGGCGGCCTCCATTCCGCTTGCCGCGCACCGGCTGCTCCTCGAGCATCCCGAGCTCAGTGGCACCCTCGCGCTTCAAATCGGCTTCGGCGCCGGCCTCGTGTTCGGGGCGCAGGTCGTCGTACTGCCCTGAATCCTCATAGCCCTGAGCGGTCGACCTCTAGACTGTTCTGCTGTCACACGACATCCCAAGGAGAAACGAAGAAATGGCACTTTCCCGCGAAGAAGTCCTCGCCGGCCTGGCGGAGCTCATCAACGACGAGACCGGCATCGCGACCGACACGGTCGCGGCCGACAAGTCGTTCACGGACGACCTCGACATCGACTCGATCTCGATGATGACCATCGTGGTCAACGCCGAGGACAAGTTCGACGTGAAGATCCCCGACGAAGAGGTCAAGAACCTCAAGACCGTCGGCGATGCCGTCGATTTCATCGTCAACGCACAGGCTTGATCGTACGGTCGGCGCGGCTGCGGTCGCGCCGACCTCGATTGAACATCCACTTTCCGCACGACATTGCGCTTCGGCGCGCCTGAGGTTCGGTATCCCATGAGTCCCAAGAAGATCGTCGTCACCGGCATCGGTGCGAGTTCGCCGCTGGGTGGCACCGCACCCGAGAGCTGGAGCGCCCTCCTGGCAGGCGAGTCAGGAACGCACACACTCACGCACGAGTGGGTGCAGAAGTACGAGCTCCCGATCACCTTTGCCGCCGAGGCGAAGGTGCGGCCGGAGACCGTGCTCGAGCGCCCGGTCGCCAAGCGGCTCGACCCGGTTGCGCAGCTCGCACTCGTCTCGGCGAAGGAGGCGTGGGCGGATGCCGGATCGCCTGAGGTCGACCCCGACAGACTCGGCGTCGACTACGCCACCGGGATCGGGGGCATGTGGACGCTGCTGGATGCCTGGGACACGCTGCGCGAACGCGGCCCGCGCCGAGTCATGCCACTGACCGTCCCGATGCTGATGCCGAACGCATCCGCCGCGGCCGTGTCGATGCACTTGAACGCCAGGGCGTACGCCCGCACGGTCGCGTCCGCCTGCGCGTCGAGCACGGAGTCGATCGCCAACGCCTACGAGCACCTTCAGCTGGGGCTGGCGGACATCGTGATCGCCGGCGGTTCGGAGTCCGCGGTGCATCCGATCACGATGGCGGCCTTCGCCTCGGCTCAGGCCATGTCCAAGCGCAACGACGACCCAGAGCACGCGTCCCGGCCGTACAGCATCGACCGTGATGGCTTCATCATGGGCGAGGGTGCGGCGAGCCTCGTTCTGGAGACCGAGGAACACGCGCTCGCGCGTGGCGCCCGCATCTACGCGGAAGTCGCCGGCGGCGGCGTGAGCGCGGATGCATACCACATCACGGCGAACGATCCGGAGGGCAAGGGTGCCAGACGTGCACTTCTCGCCGCTCTCGATCAGGCCGGCGCGACGCCGGACGAAGTGACGCACATCAATGCTCACGCGACGAGTACGCCGGTCGGCGACATCGCCGAGTACGTGGCATTGCGGTCGGTGTTCGGAGACAGGGTGGGGCAGATCCCGACGTCGGCCACCAAGGCCTCCACCGGTCACCTTCTCGGCGGAACCGGAGCACTCGAAGCGGTGTTCACCGTACTCGCGCTGCGTGACCGCATTGCGCCGCCCACCATCAACATCACGGAACAGGATCCGGAGATCCCTCTGTCGGTGTCGGGAGAGCCGCAGCCGCTCGGAGACGGTCCGCAGCTCGCGGTCTCCAACTCCTTCGGGTTCGGCGGCCACAATGCCGTCGTCGCGATCCGCAGCGTGTGAACCGATCGCACGCCGGACCTCGCCCAGCGTGCGCTGTGTCACGGTAGAACATCCGGTCGTACCGGGCGGGCCCGCTTCGCTTTCGCAGCGCCGGGAATGAGACATCCGGCTGCCGCTATTCGCGCCGCGGGCCCGTTCGGAACCCTTGTGCCGGCTCAACCCACCTTGTGCAGCCAGATGACCGGAGCGTCGTCGCTGGCGTGACGGAACGGCTCGAGCTCGTCGTCCCACGCTTGACCCAGTGCGAGGCGCAGTTCGCGCTGCAGCTCGAGCGCGTTCGAGCCGGCCAGTTCCATGGCGTAGCGCACGCGATCTTCTGGGATCACCGTGTTGCCCGCCGTGTCGGTCTGCGCGTGGAAGATTCCGAGCGCGGGAGTGTGGATCCACCGACCGCCGTCTGTGCCGAGTCCGGCATCCTCCGTCACCTCGAACCGCAGGTGCTCCCAGCCGAGCAGCGATGAAGCAATCCGCGCGGCGGTACCGCGCTCCCCCTCCCAGAAGAACTCGGTGCGCAGCGCACCCCGAAGCACCGGCTGGTCCTGCCACGTGAAGTTGACCGGACGTCCCAGTGCCCGCCCGACCGACCATTCGAGGTGGGGGCAGAGCGCACGAGGAGAGGAGTGCACATACAGCACTCCTCGAGCCTTTATTGACGCCATGATGTCCTCCGCTCGACGTGGTGCGTCTTCCCCTACGACCACGAACGGATTCGTCATGACTGCTTTGTGTGCCGACTGACGTCGACAGTGGCATTATCCCCCGATGAGCGGTGGAATCACAAGATTGTCATTCGGAACGTCGGCGATTCGCCGGGTTCCAAACTCTGAAAGGCTCTTGCAGACCTTTCCCGGTGGTCATATTCTAAAACGGTCTTTCAGAGTTTGGAGCCGTGATGGATGGCCGCCGCCCGACCCTCAGTGATCCCGCCACCCTGCGGGCGCTCGCCCACCCCGTGCGACTCGACCTGCTCGGTTACCTGATGTCCGACGGGCCGGCCACGGCATCGCAGTGCGCGAGGGCGATCGGCGACACGCCATCGAACAGCAGCTATCACCTGCGAGTGCTGGCGGGCCTCGGGCTGGTGGAAGAGGATGCCTCCGCCGACGGTCGGGAACGCCCATGGCGCGCGACGATCACCGGTTTCACGACAGACCCTGGCACATCCGAGGCGTCCGAACTTCTCGCCGCGTCGGTGCAGCTCGACTACCAGGCCGCGCGAGAGTATCTGCGACGCCGCGACGAACTGCCGCCCGAGTGGCGGGACGCGGACGTGCACGCCCAGTACGGACTTCGCGTCAACGCTGAGGAGATGCGCACGATCGTCGAAGCCATCGACGCCATCGTTCGGCCCTACATCGCCGCGGTGCGGAA
>DASZMW010000181.1:0-6194 GCA_035551735.1 Humibacter sp.
GGATCGTCGGGCAGCCGGCTCACGAGAACGTCGACGCTCGTGCGCAGCGCGGCGCCAGCATCCCGATCGTCGCCGACTGCGAATGCTTCGACGACCACGCGCGCCGCAGCAGGCAGCAACCGTCGTGCAAGACCCGGGTTCTGCACGAGATCACCGGTGCTCAAGACGTTCACCTGATTCAAGGCTGCCGCAACGAGCAGCGGCCACCGTTCGGAATCTCGTTCGGCCTCGCCTTGATTCAGTGATCGCTCCGAATCCGCCTCGGCCCACGCGAGACGTTCCTCGCTGTCTTCCCTGAGGACGTCGGGCACGAACGCCTGAGCCTCGTCGCGCAGTGCGAGCGCAGCGGTGTCTTCGTCGTCCCAACTCAACGCCTGCATACGCATGCGGAAGACGAACGATCGGAACGCGGGCCACGAATCGAGATGCGGCGCTACGCGGTGCCATCGAAGCTTCGCCCCTGGCAGGTCGCCGGAATCCACCATCGCCTCTGCGACGTTGGCGTCGATCAATGCGGCCATTCCACCCTTGAGGCCTATGCTCGCCGCACGGTCCATCCTCGCTCGACCGGCGTCGATCGCCTGCCGGTATCGCCCCATCCTCACGAGCGTGTCGACCTCGAAGAGCGTCGCGCTCAAGATCTGGGAGTCGTTCAGGCTCTTCAGATCGAGGACAAGACGGATGCTCTCCATGGCTCCGTCCAAATCTCCTTCGTCCGCGGCTATCCATGAGAAGTCAGATGCGGCCGTCACCAAGGCTGCGACATCGCCCGAGCGCTCGGCGAGCTCGATCGCCTGCCGCCCGAGCGCCCGCCGGTCTTCGCCGGGCAGGAGTTGCTCGCGAGAACCTGCGACGAGCGTGGCCAACAACCGCGCATGCACGGCGAGGGCTTCAGGGTCCGTGCGATCTGAGACGAGGGCGATACCTGCGCGGGCATGTGCTGCCGCTTCGGCGTGACGGAACGAATTACCCAACGCCACGTATGCTTCACGATGAAGCCGAGCGCGACCGAGGACATCGTCCTTGCTGCTCGCAGTAAGTCCGTCCTGTACGACTCGGAGCGACCGCCCTACGTCACCGAGCACGCGCCAGTGATCGGCGATTTCCAGTGTCAGGGCGGTTCGGCTCTGGTTGGCGTGCTGCTCGGCATTCGGCGCCAGCTGCCACAACTCCAACAATCGTTCGCCGAGCAATGCTGCTGCGGCCGGCGCAAACGTCGCCACCGCGTGCCGGTAGGCCACAGCTGTCGCAGCGAATGCTCGAGGGATGTCTCGCGCCGCCAGCCAGTGCTCGGCCACGAGTGCGGCGAGTTCAGGATGGCCAGACATCCGCTCATTGAGCACTTCGGCGTAGCGACGGTGAAGCACGGCACGTTCGCTGGGCAGCAAGTCCCCGAGTACCGCCTCCTGAATCAACGCATGGCGGAACGTGTATCCGTCATCGGCGGCCAGAATCAGGTTCGCGGCGATGCCCGCGCGGAGTCCCTTCGTGATGACATCGGGTTCGAGATCGGCGACCATCCCGAGCACGTCGTGTTCGACGTGCACGCCGCCGACGGCGAGAACGCGGATGACGGAGCGCACATCGGGGTCCGTACGTTCGTATCTGGCGAGCACGAGGTCGCGCAGGGTGTCGGGCAGTTCGTCGCCGTCGAGGTCCACCAGTTCCTCGATGAAGAACGGCACGCCTTCGCTGCGGGCGATCACCGCATCGAGTTCGTTGTTTCCGAGATCGGGGCCGATGCGCCTGATCAGGGAAGCGGTGTTGTCGGGGTCGAGTCGTTTCACCTCGACCGTCGTGACTGCCGGATTGCGCTCGAGATCCGCGAGGAGCGGTCGCAACGGATGTCCTCGACCCACGTCGTCGGAGCGATACGTCATGATGACGGTCACGTGCGATCCGCGCAGAGTCACACTGAGGGTGCGCAGCAAAGCGATGGTCGCAGCGTCTGCCCAATGCAGATCCTCGATCACGAGAAGCACGTGAAACCGCTCGCTCAGATTCTCGATGCACCGTTCCAGAGCCTCTGCAACGATGTCGGCGCCACCCGGTATCGCGTCAAGGTCGTCGCCGACGAGGTCCGGCACGAGCGTGGCGAGGATCCCGACGAGCCTCGGGGCAGATGCGGCACTGCGGAATGCATCGTCGCCGACGCCGCGATACAACTCGCGCAGCATCCGCCGGATCGGCGTGAATGGCGCACCGATCTCACCGGTGTCGATGCATTGGCCAGTGGCGACGACGGCCAGGGGCGGCCCGCCCGAGTCCGCCCGTGCGAGGAACTCGGTCAGCAACCGGGTCTTGCCGATCCCGGCCTCACCGCGCACCACCACGACGCGTGGATGCCCGGCACGCCCGGCCGCGAACGCGTCGCTCAGCACCTTCAGTTCGTCGACGCGGCCGATCATCGGCACATCGGCCTCGAATGAGCCCATCAGAGAGGGTGCGTCGCCAGGATCGACGTCATGCGCCCCATGCTGGCACTACCCCTCGTGCGACGACAGTGCTGGTACGCGACGCATTCGGGGGACAACCGCGCGAGCGGACCCCCGTCAGCTGTGCAACCTAAGCAGGCATCTCCTGTTGCTTCGGCTCGGTCGACCCGACAGGATCCACGGCTCGTACTCGTCGGTAACCGACCAGGAACAGCGTCAATGCAAGCGCACTCACGACAGCACCGGTGATGGGCACGAGCCACGCTCCCGCGATGGCGATCGACGCGTTGCCGAGCGGCGGAGCGATCGCGATGCCGAGGTACATCGCCGTCGAGAACCACGCGAGCGTGACGGGCGCCTGGCTCGGCTCGATGGCGACGAGCCTGTGCTGCACCGGGATGCTCAACGCGGCCGCGACCGCGCCCCACACGAAGAAGACGACGACGGATGCCGCGAACGACCACGCGAGAACGGCCAACGCCAGCAGTACCACGATCTGCACCCCGAGGCCGATGACGGCTGTGGCGCGGCTTCCGACCCGGTCGGTGAGCGGCCCGGCAGCGGCGTTGCCGAGGATGCCCGCGACCCCGTAGACCAGCAGCAGCACGGCAAGCAGCGCGCCTGAGCCGCCCGTCGCCACGTGCGCCACCTCGGCCGAGAAGATGTAGACCACGTTGAATCCGGTGGTGACGAAGAGTGCAGCACCGAGGGTCGCGAGCACTCGACGGTCGGCAAGCGGCGCGAGCCTGCTTCGGAGCGGAACACTCGCCGGAGTCGGCAGGCCGCGGAACAGGAGCGGAATCGCGACCGTCACCAGCAGGCCGATGGCGACGAGGCACCACATCGGCACCCGCCAGTCGGAGAGGCTGCCGAGTTCGGTGCCGAGCGGTGAGCCGATCGCGACGGCGAGCGTGAACCCTCCCCCGACGACCGCAAGCGCCCGGCCGCGTCGCTCGGGCGGCACCAGGCCGGTGGCGACCGCTGCGGCGGTCGGCACGAGGGCCGCACCGCCGAGTGCTGCGACGAGTCGGCCGATGACGAAGAGCGTGAGCGTGTCGCTCGATGCCGCGATCGCGGCGCCGACCGCGAAGAGCAGCGCGCCGGCGGCCATCAGCATGCCTCGGGGCACTCGCGACATGACGATCGACACGATGGGTGATGCCACGGCCACCACGAGCGAGTAGACGGTGATCGAGTAGCTGACGGCGGCCTGGCTGGTGTCGAGATCGTGGGCGATCTGTGGCAGCAGACCTGCGATGACGAACGCGTTGGTGCCCACGATGAACATGGACAGCCCTAGAAGAAGGAGTCGAAGGGTCGAACCGCGATATGATTGTTCGATGACGGTCATACGGTCAACGTAGACCGATGGTTCGATGTTCGTCAAACTATTTTTCGGAGGATGACGTGGCCGAGGAGAATGCAGCGTCGAGCGAGCATCCGTCAGACGTCGATCCCGAACACTGGAATGCAGAGAACTATCCCGTTCCCGACATGGCCGACGTTCAGCTCATCGACGTGCTTCGTGCCGTCGCCGATCCGATCCGCCTCGAGATCGTGCGGCGCATTGCGGACGGCAAGCCTCAGCCCAAGTCCCGCGACACCTGGGGATTCGACGTGCAGAAGTCCACGCTGTCGCACCACTTCAAGACACTTCGCGAGGCCGGGCTCATCCGCTGGCTCGTGAACGGGCGACAGCACGACATCCAGCTGCGGCGGCCCGAGCTCGACGAGCGGTTCCCGGGACTCATCGACTCCCTGCTGGCCGATTGAGCCGACAGAGCCAACAGAGTGTAAGTCGCCACGGCGGTCGACGGTCGGTGGCCGCACCTACGCTCGAAGTGTGGTGAAGCGCATCGCGCTGGAAGGCGCCGACATCGAGGTGGTTGCCGCCACCGGTCACTGGGACGGCTTCTACGAGGTCGTCGGCGTGAAGAAGCCAGGCGGCAACGGATGCTGGTGCACGTCTTACCGAGACACCCGTGTTCCCGGTAACGAGCGCGGCGCCTACATGAAGGCTGAGTGCGAGTCCGAACCCGGTCCCGGCGTTCTCGCGTACGTCGACGGCGAGCCGGCCGGATGGTGCTCCGTCGCCCCGCGCTCCACCTACCGCCGCCTGATGAACTCGCGCACGATCCCGTTCGTCGACGACCAGGATGCCTGGAGCACCGTCTGCTTCGTCGTCCGCCCCGCCTACCGCGGCCAGGGCCTCATGCATACGCTTCTCGACGGTGCGGTACGGCACGCGCGCGACCACGGGGCGACCGTGATCGAGGGCTACCCGATCGAGGTCGACGCCCCCGGCGGTGGCCGCGTCGACGTCATCTCGGGCTACGTCGGCACCACAGCGCTCTTCGAGGCATCCGGATTCGAGCGTGCCCTGAAGACGACGGCACACAGCGGCGGCCGCGAGCGCTGGGTGATGCGCAGGCGGTTGTAACCCCTCTTCTCGATTCCGGTCTCGAAATCTGTGGGATCGGGCTTCGTCTGCCAACAAGTTTCGCGACCGGAACGGAGAAGCGAGGCGGGGCTGCTTCAGCGACGAGCCAGGGCTTTCGACACTCTTCGCACGAGCTCCGTCGGGTTCGCGAGCAACGTCGTCGTCACCTCGATGACGGTCCATCCCGCGTCGCGGAACGCAGCGATGCGTTCGACGTCGGCCGCCCACGTGTCGCGGTGGAGCATCCCGTGGTATTCGACGATCACGCGCTGCCGACGGTAGAGCATGTCGACACAGCCCTGGAATCGGCCCGATTCGTCGAAGACATCAACGTTCAACTCGGGCTCAGGAAGGCCTGCGCCCACCAGCTCGTACCTCACGCGCGATTCCCTCGGCGACCAGGAATCTTCACGAATCAGCTCGATCGCGGCACGCAGAGTCGGCGCGCCCCTCCTGCGTCCGGTCGCGAGCGCGGCCCGCAAATCGGCGACGGTCGCCAGTGGCGGCCTTCCAGCGTTCGGCCGCCCGAATCCCGTCCGCCACGCGCGGCAGAAGAAGTCGCCGAGGGCGATCAAATCGGGCAAGGACAGCGCTCCGAGGCTCGCCCACGTGGACGCCGCCGACGTGACACGCAACCCATCGCGCTTTGTGACAATGACACCCGAGTGTGCACGATGGCGCACGACGCCAGCCGTCCTCGGCAATGCGACCGGGCCGACGGCGCTCACATGTAACCCGAGTTCGGCACCCAGCGCGAGGTCGTTCAGCTCCGTGAACGTCAGGGGAAGCGGGCCGCGATAGATCGATACCGCCGTCTCGTGGCTGAAGAAATGATCGGGATGCATCCGCGGCAGGTACTCGCGAGCTCGAACGATGCGGGATCGGCGCTGCCGCTCGTAGGGATCGATGTCGTCGTCGGAATACGCCTCCCCTGTAGACCGTCGCACACCGTGAAAAGGGCGTGCGAGATCCGCCGCTCTGAGGCGCTCGTAGGAAATTCCCATACGCAGCGCACGCGCCACACTGAAGGTCCCGCCGAGCTCCGGCGGAAGACCAGGTTCGGCTCCCATGGACCGACGGTCCCATCGAACGAGGAGATGCCGCAGAAGTTCTCCCCATCCTCCCCGCCGTTCCCGTTCCAGTCGCGAAAATTGTTGGAATCGGAGTGCAACCATCCCAATTTGCGCGACCGGAACGGGGGCGTGCGGTTGGACTACAGCTGGTTCGACGCCTCCGTCAGCACGCCGTGCAGAATCTCGCGAATCTGGGCGAACTCGGTCGGGCCGATCGTCAGCGGCGGCGACAACTGGATGACGGGG
>DASZMW010000182.1:0-12102 GCA_035551735.1 Humibacter sp.
CAGGCGGGTCACGTTGAAGGTTCCGATCAGGTTGATGCGGATCGTGCGCTCGAACGATGCGAGGTCGAGCGGTCCCTGTCTGCCGACGGTACGCCCCGCGGTGGCGATGCCGGCGCAGTTGACGGTGATGCGCAACGGGGCAAGGGACTGCGCCGTGTCGACGGCGGCCTGCACCTGCTTCTCGTTCGTGACATCGGCCGGCACGAACGTCGCTCCGAGCTCTTCCGCAACTTGCTCGCCGGGAGACGACGGCAGGTCGACGATGACCACCTTCGCCCCCGCCGATGCGAGAACCGTCGCGGTTCCCTTGCCGAGGCCCGACGCTCCGCCGGTGATCAGCGCACTACATTCCTGAATCTGCATATATTCCTCCGGGTGGTGGTTCGGATGGTCGCCCTTCGACTCGGCTGCGCCTCGCTCAGGGAACTGTGGCGCGGGTCAGAGCCGTTCGATGATCGTCGCGTTCGCCATGCCGCCGCCCTCGCACATGGTCTGCAGCCCGTAGCGGCCTCCCGTGTGCTCCAGGCGCGCGAGCAGCGTGCCGAGCAACCTCGTGCCGCTTGCCCCGAGCGGATGCCCGAGCGCGATCGCTCCGCCGTCCGCGTTCAGCCGGTCGGGATCGGCATCGAACTCGCGCAGCCACGCCAGCGGCACCGGCGCGAACGCTTCGTTCACCTCGTATGCGTCGATCTCGTCGAGGTTCAGTCCTGACTGCTTCAGAATGCGCGCGGTCGCCGGCATCACGCCCGTCAGCATGTAGAGCGGGTCGCTTCCGGTCACCGCGAACGAGTGGAACCTGGCGCGCGGCGTCAGCCCCAGCTGTTCTGCCCTCCTGGTGCTCATGATGAGCGCCGCGGAAGCTCCGTCGGTGAGTGGCGAGGAGTTGCCCGGCGTGATCTTCCAGTCGATCTCGGGAAAACGCTCCACCAGCTGGTCGGTGCGGAACGACGGGTTCAACCCGGCGAGACCCTCCGCCGTGGTGGACGGTCGAACCGTCTCGTCCACCGACACGACGCGGGTGCCGCCATCGGCATCCGGTGCGGCGACCGGAACGAGTTCACGGTCGAACTCTCCAGCCTCGGCTGCCTCGGCGGCGAGACGGTGCGAACGTGCGCTGAACTCATCGAGCTCGTCGCGACCGAACCCGTACTTCTGCGCGATCAGCTCGGCCGAGACGCCCTGGCCGACAAGGCCGTCCGGGTACCGGGCGGCGATCGACTCGCCGTACGGGTCGCGCCCGATGGTCGACAACCCGATCGGCACCGCGCTCATGGACTCGACGCCGCACGCGATGACGACGTCCTGAACGCCGGCCATGATCGCCTGCGCGGCGAAGTGCGCCGCCTGCTGGCTCGATCCGCACTGCCGGTCGATGGTGGTACCCGGCACGTGCTCGGGGAACCCGGCAGCCAGTGCGGCGTTGCGCGCGGTGTTGAAGGACTGCTGCCCGACCTGGCCGACGCATCCTGCGATCACGTCGTCGACCACTCCAGGATCGAGCTCGTTGCGCCTCGCCAACTCGGCGAGCAGCCCGCCGAGCAGGTCCACGGAATGGATGCCGCTCAGCGCGCCACCCGGTTTGCCGCGCCCGCTCGGGGTGCGCACGACATCGATGATCACGGCTTCTTCGGCGGTCATGTCACCAGCCTACGGTCGTCGCCCTACCCCAGTCGCTCGGCTGCCCTCCCGATCGCCGAGACCAGCGCGTCGAGGCCGATCAGCCTGTCACCGGCTTCCCGCTCGATCGACTCGGCGAGTTCGCGCACGGTGGCCGATGAGGCATCCTGTGAGTGCGTTGACCACGAACGCAACTCCTCGGCCAGCAGCAGGGCATCACGGTGATCGCCGAGGGCATCCTGCACCGCCTCGGCAGATGCGGAGAGAGCGGATGCCCCCTGCACGTCCTGCTGCACGGCCTCCGACGCATAACGCACGCGCCTCGCAGCCTTGCGCACCGCGTGAAGATCGTCGAGATCGTCGGTGGAAGCCGCGACGTCGGCGGCCCTCCGCACCACGCGGCCCGCCCGCTGCAGCGAACGTCGAGCGAGGGTCGTGATGGGCCCGGCAGCATCCAGACCAGCGGATGCGTGGCCGACGAACCCACGCAGATCGGCGAGCAACGCGCGGTGGCGCGGGGAATCCACTACCTCGAGAACGGTGGCTCGCGAAAGGGCAGCGGCCGCCGATGCGTCTTCAGCGAGCAGGTGCAGCGCCGCGCCGGTGATCTCGTCGTCGGCCGCTTCCCAGCGCTCCTGCAGCGCCGCGGCACGTACCTCGTCGTCACGCGCCGTCCCGAGCAGGTCACCGAGCTCGGCGAGTCGCGACCGAAGCGCGCGACGTGCGCCCGGCTCGAAGACACCCGAATAGACGGACAGGATGCTGCGCATTCGTCGCACCCTGGTGCGTGCCTGATGAAGCGCATCGGACGCGTTCACGCGGATGCCGCCCTCGAAGCCCTCGAGTTCGGTCACCGCCGAGACCATGGCGCGCGTGAGCACGTCTCGGGCGATCGCCTGCTCGTGCGCCACGGTCGCCCCCTCGGTCACGCCCGGTCATGCGCTCGGTCACGCCCGGTCAGGCGCTGCCAGCCTACGACCCCGGACGGGAGCGACGCCGTTCGAGATGCGCACGCAGCACCGGGTCGGTCGTGAGCGAGATGGCGCGATCGTAGGCGGCATCCGCTTCGTCGTGACGGCCGAGCCTCGACAGCAGGTGCGCTCTCGTCGCCCACGCCGGCTGGAATCGCTCCATGCCCACGTCGTCGATGGCGTCGAGCGCGTCGAGACCGGCCGACGCGCCGTCGGCGTCGCCGATCGACGCGGCGAGCGCGACCCGCGCCCCCAACGTCGGGCGGATGCCGACGAGCGCCTCGTGCAGACGTCGCAGAGCGACAGGGTCGACGTCGATGCCGCGCACGCGGGCGTCGTGTGCTGACTGGATCGCGGCCTCGAGCTGGAATCGGCCGACGACACCGAACCCGCTCGCTCGCAGCAGCAGGTCTTCCCCAAGGGCGATGCGTGCAGCATCCCAGCGCGCCGGATCCTGCTCGTCCAGCGGAACGAACCGGCCCAAGGCGTCGAGTGCCGCGCCCTGTCGCGCCGCAGACAGATGTAACAGCGCATCGAGGCCGAGCACCTCCGGCTCCTGTGGCAACAACTCGGCCAGCAGGTCGGCAAGCGAGAGCGACTCCGCGGTCAGCGACCCCCGCTCGATCACGCCGGCGATCGGTCGCCACTCGATCGCGTACGCGCCGTAGACGGCTTCGAGCACCGGAGGCAGTCGCGCCGGCATCGCGCGACGATCCGGAACGGCGAACGGGATGCCCGCAGCCCTGATCTTGCGCTTCGCCCGTACCAGCCGCCCCGTCATCGTCGGCTCCGGCACGGTGAATGCGACGGCGATGCGCCGCGCGTCCACCCCCAGCACGGTCTGCAGCATGAGCGGCGTGCGAACGGACGGGTCGATGGCCGGGTGCGCGCACACGAACAGCAGAGCGAGTCTCTTGTCGGGGATCTCATCGGGCTCCGGCGCATCGTCGATCGCCTCGGCTGCGGCAGGCGTGGTCGCCTGGGCTCCGTCGGTCTCGTCGTTCAGCGGCACCGAGCTGCGGAACGCGGCCGAGCGATAGCGATCCTTGAGCCGGTTGCGGGCCACGGTGAGCAGCCACCCCTGCGGATTCGACGGGATGCCGGAGGCCGGCCACCCGCGCACGGCGCGCTCGTAGGCATCCGCCAGCGCGTCCTCAGCAGCGGTGATGTCTCGCGTCTCGGCCGCGAGCACGGCGAGGAGCCTAGCGTGGTCCCGCCCGACGACCGCGGCGAGGCGGCCGCTCGATGACGCCGCCTCCTCGTCGTGCCGCCCCGCGTGGTCGTCCATGTCAGGCGTCGGGGACCCAGGTTCCGCCGATCGTGTGGATGCCCACCGGCCGCACCTCGAGTACGCCGTAGGTCGCCCCAGGGCACTTCTCCGCCCAGGCGAGGGCGGCATCCAGATCGGGAACGTCGAGCACGAAGATTCCGGCCAGCTTGTCCTTCGTGTCCGCGAAGGGCCCGTCCTGCACTTCCAGCGAACCGCCACGCAGCGTCACGGTGGTCGCGGTGTCGCTGGCCTGCAGAATCTCGCCGGTGATCAGCACGCCGGCGTCGTCGAGCGCCTTCACGTACTCGGCGAACGCCACCTGCATCGCTTCGACCGCCTCCTGACTCACGTCGACATCGCCGAGTTCGGGGTTGTTGAGCACGAGTGCGTATCGCATCACGTTCTCCTTCCATTCGGCGCCGCCCGGTGCGACGCGCTCACCACGATGACGATCGAGTCGGCGCCCGACCGACCGTTGCAGCGCATTTTCCTCTCCACGGTTTCACGCGCCATCGTGGACCGGCTCCTTCTCGGGGTCGGATGCCACGGTCCCGGCATCCCTGCGCCAGAGCTTCGACGGCCACCAGATCGCCCTGCCGATGTCGTACGAGAGGGCTGGAACGAGGAGCGAGCGCACGATGAGCGTGTCGACGAGCACGCCGAACGCCACGATGAACGCGATCTGGGCGAGGAACAGGATCGGGATCACGCCCAACGCCGCGAACGTCGACGCGAGCACGAGGCCCGCCGAGGTGATCACGCCGCCGGTGACGGCGAGACCGCGCAGAATCCCTTGGCGCGTGCCGTGCAGCAGGGTCTCCTCGCGCACTCTCGTCATCAAGAAGATGTTGTAATCGATGCCCAGCGCCACCAGGAACACGAATCCGTAGAGCGGCACGGCGGGGTCTGCACCCGGGAACCGGAAGATCCCGTTGAAGACGTACGCGGAGACGCCGAGGGATGCCGCGAACGACACGACCACAGACAGCACGAGCAGCACGGGCGCCAGCACGGCCCGCAGCAGAAGCATCAAGATCAGAAGGATCACGACCAGCACGATCGGGATGATCGTGTTGCGGTCGTGCAGCGACGCGTCGTTCGAATCGATCGCCACCGCTGTCACACCGCCGACCAGGATGCCGTCATCCGCCTTCGTCAGCGACTTGCGCAACGCGCGCACTGTCGTCTCCGCAGCAGCCGAATCGGCGGCACGCGTGAGCGTCGCCTGAAGCATGACGTCGCCGTCCACGACCGTCGGGCTCGGCGCGGTAGCGCTTGGCGTGCCCGTGCCGGACACACCAGCGCCGGGTGCACCATAGGCCTGGATGCCGTCGCGCGTGACCTGCGCGGCACCGCTCGGAGCATCCGTCGCCACGACCGCGACCGACGAGACGCCTGAATCATCGAGCAGAGTGTCCGCCATCCTCTGCAGCTCGCTCTTCGGCCCGACGACGAGGGCCGGGCTGCCCGACCCGCCGGGGAAGTGGGCGGCGAGAACGTTCTGCCCGTCACGCGCCTCGGAGTGTCCGAGGATGAGATCGCTCTGCGGCACGCCGTCGGCCTTCAGCTGCAGGAGCCCGGTCGCCCCGGCCAGGAGCGCGATGGTGCACACGATCCAGATGATGCGCGGCGCGCGGCGGATCCAGCCGGCGACGCGGGCCCACAGGCCATGGGCATCCGGCCCGACCGGCTGAGGATGCGCCGAGCCGTAGGCCGGGCGCACCGGCCAGAACGCGGAGCGGCCGAAGGCCAGAAGCAACGACGGCAGCAGCGTCATCGCTGCGAGGAACGCGAACACGATGCCGATCGCTGCGACCGGACCGAGTGCCTTGTTCGAGTTGAGGTCGCTGAACAGCAGACAGAGCAGGCCGACGATCACGGTGCCGGCTGATGCCGCGATCGGCCCGAGCGCTCCCCGTAGGGCCGTCCAGGTGGCCGGCCAGCGCCGCTCCTGATCGCGCAAGGCTTCTCGATATCTCGAGACGTAGAGCAGCGAGTAGTCGGTCGCCGCACCGATCACGAGGATGAACAGGATGCCCTGAACCTGCCCGCTCAGCTGCACGATGCCCCACTTCGCCAGCCACCACACCACGAGCAGTGCGACGCAGAGCGCGAACGTCGAGGTGGCGAGCACGAGGATCGGCAGTAGCGGCGACCGGTACACGATGACCAGGATGATGAACACCGCCGCCAGCGCAACCCCGAGCAGGATGCCGTCGATGCCACCGAACGCTGCGACGAGATCGGCCGTGAACCCGGCCGGCCCCGTGACGTAGACGTCGACTCCGTCGGGCGTGCTGCCCTTCAGGTGCGCGCGGAGCGCTGCCACGTGCGTGTCGAGGTCGGAGTCGTCGGCGATCGGCACGAACATCTCCGCTGCCGCGCCGTGCTTCGACGTGATGGGCGGCGAGACGTCGCCGTCCACGCCGCCGAGCTTCGCGATCGCCTTCGCGTCCGCGGCGATGACCGAGATGTCCTGGTCGGTCAGCCCTCCGGTGCGGTGGTAGACGACGATCGCCGGAACGTCATCGCTGCCGCTGAACTTCGCCTGCAGGTCGGCCACCTTCGTGGCATCCGCGCTGGCGGGAAGGTAACTGGCCTGATCGTTGCTCGACACCTCGCTGACGCGGCCGAAGAACGGGCCGCCGACGCCCGCCAGAGCGAGCCAGACGACGATGAGCACGGCAGGGAGCACGATTCGAATCCAACGCGGCACCGGTCCATTCTGCCGGTAGGCATCCGCGCGTCCCACCCGTTGACAATCGTCAGCGGCTCAGGAGACGACTCGAATCAGTTGTTCGACAGGTTGTTGCCGCATAAGTAGAACGCCGTCGTCAGATCGTCGATCGCCGACAGTGCGGCGTCATCGCCCGGATAGTTCAGCGCGTAGACCGCGAACGTGAGCGTCGTGCCGTCCTGGGCGTGGATCACCCCTGCGAGCGTTCTCGCCGTGTTGATCCAGCCGGTCTTGGCGTTCACGTGCCCGTCGGCCTGCGACGAGAAGGAGCCGTCGAACCGGTCGTATCCGGGACCGAGGGTTCCGGTCTGACCTGCGATGGGCATCCCGTCGTAGATGGCACCCAGTGAACCCTGACGGTTCACCACCTTGACCAGGAACCGGGTGAGGTACGACGCTGGAACCTTGTTGTCGGCGCTGAGCCCGGAGCCGTCGGCGAAGTACAGACCGGTCTCGTCGATGCCGTAGGTTTGCAAGCCCTTCAGCGTTCCGGCGTTGATGGCCGCGAACGTGTTGCCGGCACCGGTCTTGATCGCCACCAGGCGGGCGAGCTCCTCCATGATCGTGTTGTCGGAGTAGGTGAGCGCCTGCTCGGCGAGTGCGGAGACCGGCTGCGAGAGCACCTGGCCGAGCTGCTTGGCTCCTGCCGGCGCGGTGCCTTGGCTGATCGAGATGCCGCCGCCGAGGTCGTCCACGAAGTCCTGTGCTGCGCGACCGACGGGGTCGGTGCTGCGAGGAGACTCGACCGCGGTCGGATCAGCCCGGTCACCATCGACCATCAGCGCCGTCATGTACGGGGTCGAACCCTCGACGACGCGCTCCTCGTTCTCATCCCAGCTCGGCAGCCAGACCGGTCCGCCGAAGAGCGACGTGTCCACGACCACCGACGTGATCGGCTGACCGGCGTTCGACGGGTCGGATGCCCATGCCTGCTTCACCTGGTCTGCGAGAGCGTCGAGGTGCGGCGCTCCCGTATAGAACGAGTTCTGACCGGTGGGCAGACCTGACAACGTCACATCCCCGCCGCCGACGATGACGACCTGGCCGGGCTGCGATCCCTTGACCACTGTCGTCGGCACGCGGTAGTCCGGGCCGAGGATGCTGAAGGCCGCTGCGGCGGTGAGCATCTTCAGCACGCTCGCCGTCGGTGCGGGATTCGAGCCGTTGCGGTCGTAGAGCACCTCGCCGGTCGAGGCGTTCATGACCTGGGTCTCGAGGGTGCCGAAGCCCGAGTTCGAGGCGTAGGAGTCCACCGAGCAGGTCCGGATCTTGCTCGGCGCGGCTGCCGGTGACGCCGTCGGCCGCACGGTGGGCTTCACTGTCGGGGTCGCCGACGTCGTCGGGGTCGAGCTCGTCGCAGCGAGCGCCTGAGCAGGCGAGGTGGCTGCACCGATGGCGAATGAGATTCCGCTGAGTACGACGACGCCCGCGGCGATCGCCGCGATCAGCCAGGTCCGCGGGTTCTTGCGAATGAGCATCAGGATGCCGGCGAACGGCCCATCGGACCCGCCGCGTCCTCGTCCACCCCAACCGCCGCCGGAGCCACCGCGTCCGCCGCCTCCGCGTCCGCCAGAGCCCCCGCTGCCACCACCGCGGCGACCGGAGCCGCCACCGCGCTGCGCGTCGTCCGCGCCTCCGGAGCTGCCGTCTGCCGCCAGTCCGAGCAGCTGCGTCGCCTCGGTGCTGGACGCCGCTTCGGACGGCACGGCCGACCGTGGCTCCGGCTCGCTCGCCGCGTCGAACACCGCCGACGGGGGCGTGATGAAGGGCGTCGTCGGTGCCGCATCGAAGGGCGTCGTCGGTGCCGCGTCGAAGGGCGTCGTCGGTGCCGCGTTGAAAGCTGTCGTCGCCGCAGTCGGCGGCGCATCGAACGCAACGGGCTCCGCTGCACCGAATGCAACGCTCGGCGTCGCGGAAGGTTCCATGGCTGCGGGAAAGGCCGCAGTTGTCGGGAAGACCGAGGCCGGTGCCGGGTCGGCATCCAGGGTGCCGGTGTCCGGAGCGCTGTCGAACCACGAGAACGACGCGGGGGTTTGAGACTGCTGCGGGTCAACCGGCTGAGGGTCGACGACGTGAGGCTGTACCGGCTGAGGCTCGACCGACTGCGGTGGCTGCTGCTCGACCACCGGGGAATCGGTGAGCCACGGCAGCACGGGTGCGGATGCCGGCTGCGCCGGAATCGTGTCTGCGAAGGCCGGAGTCGCGGGTGCCTCAGGGGTCGATGCCGCCGGCGCACGATACGGAAGCCCGCCGTCGTCCACCGGTACCACAGGGTTCTCCTGCGTGGCGTCGCCGAACAGCGCGCTCAGGCCGAGCGCATCGAAGGCCGAATCTGCGTGGTCGTCGTCACGACCGTCACGGCGCGACCGGGGGGAGTCGTCGTGCATTCGGATGAGTGTACTGATCCCACCTGTGAGCACACGTCCCCGAGGGGGTGAACTCTCTCAGACGGGGCGCCGCTCCTGCGGATACACGAGGCCGATGCGCTCCCGCACGGCATCCATCGTCCGCATGATCGACACGGATTCTGCGGGCGGCATGATCGTGCTCTCGGTCTCCCCCGCTTCGATCAACCGCTCGGCCTCACGCGCCTGGAACTGCTTGCCGCCGCCGACGATGCGCGTCTTGTACGCCTCCGTCACCTCGCCGTCGTGGGTGATGACCCTGAAGCTCGTCGGCGCGTACCAGACGGAGTCGATCTCGATGCGGGCATCCGTTCCGAGAATCGCCGCGGTGTTCGTGCCGCGCAGATCGAGGGCGCACCGGGTGATCGCGAGCGCACGATCGCCGTAGCCGAAGACGGCATCGGTAGCGGCATCCGCGCCGGTCGGGCCGAAGCGAGCGGATGCCTGCACAGATTCGGGTGCGCCGAAAAGCATCGACGCGAACGAGATCGGATAGATGCCGAGGTCGAGCAGCGCACCGCCGCCCAACTCCAGCGCGTTGATGCGGTGGTTCGGATCACTCGGCAGCAGTTGCTGGTGGTCGGCGGCGAACTCGCGCAGCTGTCCCAGCGCGCCGTCGGCGATCAGCTCGCGGATGCGCTCGACGTGCGGCAGGAACCTGGTCCACATCGCCTCGAGCACGAGCAGACCCTTGCTCTCGGCCAGCTCGACGACCCGGACCGCCTCGGCGGCGTTCAGCGTGAACGGCTTCTCGACGAGCACGTGTTTGCCCGCGTTCAACGCCAGTTCGGCGCCCGCGGCGTGCTCGGGATGCGGGGTGGCGATGTAGACGATGTCGACGTGGTCGTCGGCGACGAGGTCTTCGTACGAGCCGTACGCCGTGTGGATGTCGAACTCGTCGGCAAAGGCATCCGCTCGCTCTTGGGTGCGCGACCCGACCGCTACGATCGTGTGCCCGTCATCGACGAGATCCCTCGTGAACGTGTGGGCGATGCCGCCCGTGCCCAGGATGCCCCATCCGGTTTCGCTCATCGCTCCCCCTCGTTGCGTGGCGCGTCGGCGCTCTCGTCAGAGTACCGAGACCCTCACCGCCGAACCACCGAAGAGCACAAAAGAGGGCCCCTTTCGGGACCCTCTTTTTCTGCCGAGCCGCCTGTGGGAATCGAACCCACGACCTTCTCATTACGAGTGAGACGCTCTGCCGACTGAGCTAAGGCGGCGTGACGCGATCGCCCGCGCACACAGCAAGCTAGCTTACCGGATGAGGAGTGCGCGTCCGACCACCTCGATCGACGCCGGCACACGGAGCACGCATCGTCGACGCAGCGTCCATGATCACGCGTCAGTGACTCTGGATCAGCGACTCGAGCTCGTCGAACGTCTCGACGAGCCTGTCATCGAGCGCGCCACGACCACCGTGCTCCGCCCAGCACGACCAGGCGTGCTTGATGGCGGCAAACGCCAGGAAGGCCACCAGTCTCGCCCTAGAGTGCAGCCTCTCCTTGTCGTGGGACAGTGCCGGGTCATCGCGAACGAGACGCTGCTCGACGATCTCCACCAGCTCCTGCTCGAGCTGACGCATGTTCGCCATGCGCAGCGTGAAGAGATAGGGATGCTCGCGCAGCAGTGTGCGCCGCATCGTCTCGATGTCGGCCTCATGGGGGTTCGGGGCGTCGTCGATCGATGAGAGGAGCAGGTCACGGATGCCGTCGAGCAGCGACTGCCGAGGTCCCGCGTGGATGAACCGCTCGATCGCCGGCTCGGTGGGGGTCGCCGGAACGTCGCCGATGACCGCGGCCTCTTTGGTCGGAAAGTAGTTGAAGAACGTGCGGGGTGAGACGCCGGCGTCGTGGCTGATCTCTTCGACCGTGACGCCGTCGAATCCTCGCTCCAGGGCAAGCGTCAGCACCGCACGCTGGATGGCGTTGCGCGTGGCGATCCGCTTGCGCTCACGCACCCCGCCCTGCACGGTGTCGGAGGGGGTTACGACAGTCACGCTTCCATTATTGCAGTGAGTGCAAAGTGCGGTCGAACCGATTCGTCGTAGGCGGAACCGGCGAAACTTCGAACCACATCGTGCTGCAGACAAGGCTGCCGCCTCGCGGACGAGTAGCCGTTCAGCACTCCGGATCGGTCTTCGGAACAGTGCCGCCGACGAAGAACCCGTCGACGGCGTCGTTCACGCACGAATTCGACTTGTTGTACGCGGTGTGACCGTGGCCGTGGTACGTGATCAGGTGCCCGCTGTCGAGCTGACTCGCCAGCGCTTTCGCCCACTGATACGGCGTCGCCGGATCGCCTGTCGTGCCGACCACGAGGATCGGCGCGGCCCCCGCCGCGTGGATCGGCGCTTCGGTGCGTGTCGGTTTGTATGGCCATTGGGCGCACCCGATGTCGCCGTACGACATGTACGGTCCGATCACGGGTGCGGCCTTGGTCAGTTCCGCAGCCTGCTTGCGCATGGTCACCGGGTCGGCATCCACCGAGTAGTCGAGGCAGTTGATCGCGGTGAACGCCTCCGTCGAATTGTCGGAGTAGGTGCCGTCCGACGACCTGTCGTAGTACGCGTCGGCGAGGATGAATGCGACCCGGGCGCTGCCGGCCATCACGTCCTCGAACAGCTTGTCGAGGGCGCTCCAGGCCGTCGAGTCGTAGAGCGGGTAGATGATCGCCGTGACCATGGTGTCTGCGCCCAGTTCACGGCCGTCGGAGTTCTGGATCGGACTGGCGTCGAGCGATGCCAGCAGCTTCGAGATCGTCGAGAGTGCGTTGTCGACCGAGCCGGAGAACGGGCATCCCTTGCGCGTGAGGCAGTCGGTCAGGTAGGCGCGAAGCTCCTGCTCGAAGCCCTCGGACTGCCCGAGGTTCACCTGGAAGTTCGTCGATGCCGGGTTGAGCGCCCCGTCGAGCACCATGCGCCCGACGCGCTTCGGGTAGAGGCCTGCGTAGGTGGCACCGAGCAGGGTACCGTACGAGTACCCGAGGTAGTTCAGCTTCGCGTCACCGAGCACTCCACGCATCAGATCGAGGTCGCGGGCTGCGCTCGTGGTTCCGACCTTGCCGAGCAGGTCGCCCGTGTTGTCCTTGCATGCCGCTGCGAAA
>DASZMW010000183.1:0-3344 GCA_035551735.1 Humibacter sp.
GGCGATCGCGTCACAGCCTCGAGCCTGCGCCACGAGTTGCTGGGTCGACGCGATGCCGACCTCACGCTCGAACCGGATGCCTCGACCGTCGGATTCGTGCATCGCGCTCTCGCCGGCGCCGACGTCTATGTCGTGGTCAACACCGGTAGTGCGACAGAGTCGTTCATCGCGCACCCGAGGAGTCTGCGCCGAGAGCCCACCGATCGGTGGCAGCTGTGGAGCCCCGACGACGCGCCGGTGATCACCGAGGGCGACTCGGCATCTCCCGTCGAGATCCGGCTCGCGCCCTACCAGGCCGTCGTGCTCGTCACCGGCGACTTCCTCCCGCCCGCCTCCGTCGCGACAGCGGCCGCCGAGCCCGCCAACGAGCGCGCGCTCGACACAGGATGGACCGCTCGGTTCCTCGACGCGGGTGAATCCGACGAGGTGTCCGTCGAGCTGCCGCACGTCTGGGAGTCGGAGCGCACCGGCTATGCCGGTCGCGTCGAGTATCGGGTCGCATTCGACGCGACCGAGCTGTGGCCGGGTGGTCTTCCGAAGCGCGTGGTGCTCGACTTCGGCAGCGGAGAACCCGAACAGCAGGGCGAAGGCGGTGAGGCGGGCATCCGCGGATCGTCCTACCGCGCACTGCTCCGGCCGCCGGTAGGAGAGATCGTCGGAGTCGGGGTGAACGGCACGGAGCTCGGCGTTCTGTACGCGCCGCCCTACGAGGTCGACATCGCGTCGGCACTCGTCGCCGGGGCGAACACGCTACGCCTCGTCGTGGCGAACGTCACGGCATCCGCGTTCGCCGACGAGGCCGTTCGCAGTGCCGTCGACGAGCTGGTCGGTGTCTCGCGCGAACTGTACGGTCAGCGGTTCCGCATGCAGGATCTCGACGCGGCGACCGACGGCATCCGCTCTGGGTTGCTCGAGGTGCCGCGGCTGCGGTGGGCGTAGGCCGAGCGGGACAAGGCGACGTGAACGGCGGCGCTGGCCGTCACTGAGCGGCGCGACGCGCCAGGCCTTTGACGAACTCCGCCTGGCCGAGATGCTTCACGTCGTCGTCGATGATGCTGATCAGCCGCACGCCCAGCGTGACGGGCGGGTTCCAATGCGAGTCCACGACGCGATCGAGATCGGCATCGCTCGTCGCAGCGAGCTGCACAAGCGTGACCTTCTGTGTCGCCTCGTAGTAGCCGGCGAGCAGTTCGGCCGAGACGTCGACGGCACCCACCTCGTCTCGAGACTGGCCGTAGCCCGAGGCGCAGCGCGGAAACGGGAGAGCGAAGCGGTCGGCCCAGCCCTCCGTCTCCCAGACCTGCTCCAGCCCATATGCCGAGGCGATCTGAGCATCCTGGCCGCGTGTCAGATGCCACAGCAGCCATGCGATGGTGTTCGCGTCGGAGTCGGCCCGATACGTCAGCGTGTCGTGGTCGATCTCGGTCAGGACGCGGTGCACGCCCTGTCCGATGCGCTCAACAGCGTCTGCCAGAAGGTCTCTCGTGTCCATGCGGTCTCCTCGTGTTCGTTCTGTGCTCGCGCCATTCGGCAGTCGCCGACCACGTTACGCGTCGGGAGCCGCCAAGCTATCCGCGCTATCGAACTCGGAATCCTCGAGATCGTGCGGGGCACGTGCGCGCAGAACGAGGCTCGCCATGGCGGCCGCCGCGAATGCCAGCACACATCCCCAGGCCGCGCCGTGCAGGGCGGTGGCCAGCGTCGAGGCATCCGGACTCGCGCCGGCGATCGAGTAGAAAACGGCGCCGATGGCCGCCACCCCGAGTGCGCCGCCGATCTGCTGGATCGTGCTCAGCGCGCCCGACGCAGCCCCGGCATCCGCGGTGGGCACAGCCTCGAGCGTCAGGTCGAAGAGCGGCACGATGAGCAGACCCATGCCCAGCCCGCCGAGTACCAGTCCGCCGACGAAGTCCCAGCCGTTCGGTGCGACACCGACGCTCGGATCGGATGCGGCGAGCAGCAACCAGACGACACCGAGCGCAGCCATGGCGGCGCCGATCGTGACGAGCCGACGACCCAGACGAGGCGTGAGTTGTACGGCCACGATGCTTCCGGCCAGCGTCCCGAGACTGAACCCGAGCCAGCTGAGCCCCGCCTGGACCGGTGAGTATCCGACCGCGCTTTGCAGATAGATCGTGAAGAAGAGGAAGAACCCGACCAGGCCGGCCTGGAAGAACAGGTTCACCGCGCTCCCCGCGACGTAACCCCTGTTGCGGAAAAGGTGGAGCGGGATGAGCGGGACGCCGCGCTTCTCCACCCTGGCCTCCCAGAGAATGAACCCGGCGAACAGCACGGGCGATGCACCCAGAACGACCCACGACCAGACCGGCCATCCCTGTTGCCTTCCGTCGATCAGCGGCAGCACGAGGCAGAGCACAGCCGTCGTCACGAGAAGTGCGCCGAGCACATCGAGCCTCGACGGCCGATCGGACCGACTGTTCGGCACGACGATCGCCGCAGCGATGGCGAGCAGGATGCCGATGGGTACGTTGATCGCGAAGATGCTGCGCCAGCCGATGCCGAAGGCGTCGATCGAGATGAGCCATCCTGACAACACGGGTCCGATCACGCTCGCGGATCCGGTGATCAGGCCGACAAGCCCGTACACCGCGGCCCGCTCGCGCGGCGAGTAGAGCACCTGCACGTTGGCGAGCACCTGCGGCACCATCGCGCCGGCGAAAATGCCCTGTACGGCGCGCGCAGCGATCAGCACGCCGGCATCCGGCGCTGCTGCCGCCAGCAGCGACGCCGCCGTGAAGCCGATCACGCCGACGAGGAAGACGGAACGCCTGCCGACCAGATCTCCGAGTCGGCCGCCGAGCACCAGCGCTCCAACGAGCCCGAGAGTGTAACCGCCGACGATCCATTCGAGTTGTGCAGCACTGGCGCCGAGCCCTCGCTGCATCGACGGCAGCGCCACGTTGACCACCGTCGTATCCATCAGATCCATGAAGTTCGCGACGATCAGCACGATCATCGCTACAGTCCTCTGACGCACGGACGCCTCCACCATCATCCAGTATTTCCACAACGGAACTAACTTGAAGACGGTATCATTTCCAAAACGGAAATACTATTGATCGGAGCATTCGATGTCGAGGCAGGCGCCGTCCGAGACCATCAGGGAGCGGTTCCTCGCTCTCATCCCGCGCATGATCGTGTTGCACGACGCCGTCGCGCGCGATGTCGGCCTTTCGTCGTCGGAGCTTCAGGCGCTGCACGTCATCTCGCTCGCCGACGGGCCGATCTCCCCCGGCGAGATCAGCGTGCGCACCGGTCTGCCCCGCAGCACGGTGACACGAACTCTTGATGGGCTGGAAAGACGCGGCTACCTCGCCCGCAAC
>DASZMW010000184.1:0-3563 GCA_035551735.1 Humibacter sp.
CGCCCGACCGAAGACCTCGCCGAGGTAGCCGAGCTGCACGCTGCCGACGTGTTTCACCAGGCCCAGGAGATTGGTGCCGGTCGGAGTCATGGGGCGGCGGATGTCGTACTCGTTGAGTCCATCGAGCTTGGCCACGAGCGCGCTGCGCTGCGTGCGCAGGTACCGGTGCAGAACGGACTTCGCGTCTTCGGGAGTGGTCATGCCTCGACGGTAGCTCTCGGGCATCCGCGGGCATAGCTGAACGACGGCATCCGTTCACACGGCACTCACACGCGACGGGTATCATCGCGTCACCCGACCTCACCGCAAGAAGAAGTGATCGCCCTGATACGAATACTGAGCTACAACCTCCGCAAGAACCGTGCGACGGGCGAGTTGATCGATTTGGCGGCATCCAGCGATGCGGATGTCATGTGTCTGCAAGAGGCGGACACGACCGTGCTCCCTGCAGAGGTCGGCACGCTCAGGCTCGCGGACTCGACCAAGCGCAATCGCCTGGGTCTTGCCGTCTACTTTCGCGAGGATCGCTTCCACCTGCGTGAGACCGACACCTACGAACTCAAGAAGTCACTGCACGACAGGGTGCTGGCGCCCGCGCACGAACGCCTCGTCGGAACGCTGCTCGAGGATGCCGCCACCGGCAACGAGATCGTCGTCGCGTCGTTCCATGCGGCGCCGCTCACGGCGCTGAACTCCCTGCGGCGCACGCAGATCCACGCGGCGCACGCCGAACTGCTGCGGCTGGGACACGGCGCCCCGACCCTCATGATCGGCGACTACAACTACCCCTTCTTCACCCAGTCTCTCGGCGAGAAGGTGAAGGCATCCGGGTACGACATGTCACTCAGCGACCGCAAGACCTACACCCGGTACAAGTTCTTCAAGGGCCACTTCGACTTCGTCACCTCTGCGGGCCTCGATGTGCGAACCGTGGAGACGCTCCCGCGCGGCGACTCCGACCACATGCCGATCGTGGTGGCGGCCGAATACAGCGTCGAGAACGCTCAGTAGACTCATCGCACCGGATGCCGGTGGGAGCGCCAAGCGCGGCCCTGCTGCACGACGACAACCATCGTTCGAGCCGCGCGAATCGCCGGCGAGAGCGACTCGATGCGGGGGAACGCAGTGAGCGACACGCAGGACCAGAACACCCCGGACGCGGAAGGCCGCCCGGTCGAGCCTGCTGTGCCGGATGCCCAGTCGCCCACGCCCGAATCCGGTCAGGCGCAAGCCCCGCAGCCCGCGCAGCCGGCGCAGGGCGGGGACTACGGGCCGCCACCTCCCGGTGCATATCCGCCGCCACCAGCTGGCGCATACCCGCCCCCTGGTGCGTACCCGCCGCCCGTCGGCGCGTATCCTTCTCCGCCTGGTATCTATCCGCCTCCTCCGCCAGGCGCCTACCCGCCGGCCGGTGGCTACCAGCCGCGCGCCACGGCATATCCTCCGCAGTACCAGCGGCCGACCCGTCGCGGGCTCGGCTTCGCCATCACGTCGCTCGTGCTGGGCGTTGGCGCGCTCCTGTTCAGTTGGGTGCCGTTCATCGGCATCATCGCCGGGCTGGCCGGCATCGCGGCGGTCATCCTTGGTGCGATCGCCCTGGTGCGAGCCTTCGGCGGCAAGGGAATGTCGATCACCGGACTCGTCACCGGCGGCCTGGCCGTGATCCTGAGTGTGCTGCTGACGGTGGTGTGGTTCGGGCTGTTCTTCTCGTCAAGCAACAGCTACCCGTCCCATCCGCTGGCGACGGCATCACCGTCTCCGCACAGTGACGGTGGAAACGGCGGAGACAACGGTACAGACACGTTCCACTCGACGACGCAGAACGGGCCGGTCGGTTTCGGCGACACCGTGTCGTACGACAACGGCGTGACCGTCACGATTCCGGCCGGAACGGCGTACACACCGAACGATCCGATCTGGTCGACGCAGAAGGTCGACCTCGGCTACGACGTCACGGTGCACAACGGCTCGAGCACGAAGATCATCGTCAACCTGATCGGCGAGGCGACGGCCGGGGGCACCGATGGGGACGACATCCTCGACAAGAGCCTCGACACCATGACGGACTTCTCGCTCGCCGCCGGAGCGACGCACACGTACCACATCGCCTTCTCGCTCGCGTCGCAGAGCGACATCACTTTGTCCGTCAGCATCGCCGAACACTACGACTACGCGGACTTCAGCGACTGACTCCGAAACGGTCATCGGCGATGGCTACGATCGAGGGGTGACCCCCGCCCTCGCCGATCTGTCCTCCGCCGAGCTGAGCGAGCTGCGCTCGCAGCTGACCGCCGAATACGACGCGCTCGTCGCACGCGGGCTTTCGCTCGACATCACGCGAGGCAAGCCGTCGCCGGCGCAGCTCGATCTCTCGAACGAACTGCTGTCGCTGCCGGGCGAAAGCGACTACAAAGATGCAGCGGGCACCGACCTGCGCAACTACGGCGGCGCTCAGGGCGTGCCGGAGCTGCGGTCGATTTTCTCCGATGCCTTCCGGGTGCCGGTTCCCCAGCTGCTCGCGCTGGGCAACGCCAGCCTCACGGTGATGCATGACGTGGTCGTGCACGCCCTGCTGCACGGATTGCCGGAGAGCGAGCGGCCGTGGTCGAAGGAGCAGACGGTCACGTTCCTGTGCCCGGTTCCCGGGTACGACCGCCACTTCGCGATCAACGAGCACCTGGGCATCCGCATGGTGCCGGTCGCGATGACGGATGCCGGCCCCGACATCGCCGAGGTCGAGCGCCTGCTCGCCGAGGACCCCACCATCAAGGGCATCTGGTGCGTTCCCGTGCACTCCAACCCGACCGGTGCGATCTACACCGAAGAGGTCGCGAGGGCGCTCGTGTCGCTGCCGGCCGCGGCAGACTTCCGAGTCTTCTGGGACAACGCATATGCGGTGCACCACCTGAGCGATGACGTGCCGGCGCCGATCGACATCCTGAAACTCGCCGAAGAGGCCGGCCATTCTGACCGGGTCTTCGTCTTCGGCTCGACGTCGAAGGTCACCTACGCAGGCTCCGGCGTCTCGTTCTTCGGCTCGTCACCCGCGAACGTCTCGTGGTACCTCGGGCACACCGCCGTGCAGTCCATCGGCCCGGACAAGATCAACCAGCTGCGACACGTGCGTCTGCTGCGGGATGCCCAGGGCCTCACCGACCACATGCTGAAGCATCGCGAGATCATCGGCCCGAAGTTCCAGGCGGTGCAGGAGGTGTTCGAGCGCAGGCTCGCGCCCTACGGAGCAGGGTCGTGGACGAACCCGACGGGCGGGTACTTCGTGAGCCTCGACGTGCGCGACGGATGCGCGGCGCGGGCGATCGCGCTCGCCGCGCAGGCGGGCATCAAGGTCACGCCCGCCGGCTCGACGTATCCGTACGGCAAGGACCCGCGCGACGCCAACATCCGCATCGCACCGACGATGCCGCCGCTCGCCGAGCTCGTCGAGGCGCTCGAGGGACTCTGCACCGCGATCCTCCTGGCCGAGCTGGAGAAGCTCGTCGGCTGATCGGCGTCGCGCCCTTCGGCTCTCTGTGCTCGCTCGGGGACCTGGTCAGGCTCGCTCA
>DASZMW010000185.1:0-12747 GCA_035551735.1 Humibacter sp.
CAGCGAGCTCCAGAAGTCCGGGCGGCTGAGCATCTCGGCGTAGTTCGCGAAGCCTGCGAACGAACCGAGGCCGGTGTGCACCAGGGACGTGTTGAAGAAGCTCATCACGAGCATGTAGATGGTCGGTCCGAGCAGGAACGCCAGGTAGAAGATGCCGAACGGCGCGATGAAGAGCCAGGCGCTTCGGCTGTCCTTGCGATGCAGCGGTGATTTCGTATAGGTCGTCGAGAGTCCCCGCGCGGTGCGGGGACGTGCTTGTGTGACGGATGCGGTGGTCACGTCCTTGTTTCCTCCGGTCGAAGATTCTTAGGTCAGAGCGGGCTCGGGGTGTTCAGGTACACCCCGAGTTGATCCTTGACGCCCTGCAGGGCCGCCTGAGGAGTGAGTGCGAGCTGTTGAATCAGCCCGAGCTGGGCACCGACGATGCCCTCGAAAGTCGATCCCGATCCGCCGTACCAGGCGGGATCGTCGTACACAGCGTGCTCGGCGGCCGAGGCATAGTCCGACTGCGGCGAGAGCGCCTTGTAAGCCGCACTGTCCGCCACCGGCAGGTAGGCCGGAATGTGCCCGCCCTTGGCCCAGGTGAGGCTCTGGTCGAGCATCGACTTGATGAAGAGCATCGCCTGTTTGCGCTGCTCATCGGTGCGGTCCTTGCGCGGAAGCACGAACGTGTGCGAATCGGCCTGCGTGGCGGGGGTGTCGTAGAGCGTCGGGATGGGGGCCATCCCGAACTTCAGACCCTTGATGGACTGCGCCGTCGTGATCTCCCACTCGCCCTCGAGATAGATGCCGGCCTTGCCCGTGAACATGTACGACTCGGCTGTTGCATAGTCGAGGGCTTTGTTGACCCAGCCCTTCTTCACCCAGGACTGAAGCCGGTCGTTCACCTCGCCCCAGACATCCGCGTCGACGGTCAGCTTCGACCCGTTGTCGGAGAGGAACGGCGAGACTCCCTTGTGCTGGTTGTAGAACGTCCAGAACACGCGCCACGGCGTCGCGGTCTCCCCGCCGACGTTCGGGATCGTCATCGCCACGCCACCGGTGACCTTGCTGATCGCCGCGAGTGCCGCCTCGAACTTGTCCATGTCGTCGAGGTTCTTGAGCCGGCCAGCCGAGGTCAGCAGGCCGGCTTTCTTGCACACATCGGCGTTGAAGAACGCAACGATCGGATGCGTGTCGAGCGGCACCGCGATGTTCTGGCCGTCGGTGCGCTGGGCATCCCACGGACGCTTGGAGAAGTCCGATGCGCTCAGTCCCACCAGCGCCAGATCGTCTTCGGTGATCGGCTCGAGCAACCCGCCGCTCCACAGCGGCTTGGCGCGGGTGAGGTGCGAGACCGCCACGTCCGGCGGCTTGTTGCCGACAGTGGCGAGGGTCACCTTGGTGTAGTACGGGTTGCCCCACGCGAACGTCGTCGCCTGCAGGGAGTTCGGCCCGTACTGCTTGCGGTACCCGGCCTCCATCGCCTCCATGCGGGTGCCGTCGCCGCCGCCGAACAGGTTCCAGTAGACGAGGGTGTCGGTCGGCAGCCTCGTACCGAACAGACCCGAGACCACCGTGGTCCCGAGGTTGCTCGAGCAGCCCGCCAACAGCGGGACCGCGGCCGCGCCCAGCCCGGCTGCGAGAAATCCGCGCCGGGAGAGCGATCTGTTGCTCATCGCCATGTCCTTGACGACCTCCTTGTCGTGAATTGCTGTGATTCCTGGGGCAATCGCCCGGCCGAAAACCGCGGAATGACGGTCATGTGACCGCTCCCACCGGATTTCAACGTGGTAACCGTAGCATCCGCCGTGGCGTGCGCAACACCCGTTTCGCACGTCGTATTCGACTGCGCGCGGCTGTCCTCCGGGCGGCCCCATTCCGAACGCAACCGATTTCGGGTGGTGCAGGCGATGAATCGCTGAAGCGACGTCGACGATCGGTTTCGTGCCCCTCGAACACGGGGCGAAGCAACGACCTCGCGAGGCTGGACCAGCGGCGCCCGGGGCGATCACGCTTCCGGCAGGGACACGTCCGCCGCACGATGCGGAATTCCCGATTCCGGGCTTTGCCGTTCACTCCAACGATGTAATACTGTCTTTTGCCCGGACACGACGAGGTCTCTCGCGGTTCGCGGCGAGGCCACGTCACCCAAGGAGTTCCATGTCTCGCGCCACCATCACCGTCGATCGCGACTTCACGGTCGGCCCCGTTCCCAGGCGGTTGTTCGGCAATTTCGTCGAACACATGGGCCGCTGCGTCTACACGGGAATCTACGAACCGGGGCATCCGGACGCCGACGAGAACGGCTATCGCCTCGATGTGCTCGACCTCGTGAAGGAGCTCGGCGTCAGCGTCGTACGCTACCCGGGCGGCAACTTCGTCTCCGGCTACAACTGGGAAGACGGCGTCGGCCCCGTCGATCAGCGCCCCCGTCGCCTCGACGGCGCGTGGCACACCGTCGAGACCAACGCCTTCGGCCTGCACGAATTCGCCGGCTGGGCCGCGAAGGCCGACGTCGAGATCATGGAGGCGATCAACCTCGGCACTCGCGGTGTCGACGCCGCCCGGGAGCTCGTCGAGTACGCCAACCACCCGGGTGGCACCTACCTGAGCGACCTGCGCAAGAAGAACGGGGCATCCGACCCGTTCGGCATCAAGCTGTGGTGTCTCGGCAACGAGATGGACGGTCCGTGGCAGATCGGCCACAAGACCGCCGACGAGTACGGCCGCCTCGCGCAGGAGGCAGGCAAGGCCATGCGCCTTGTCGACCCGTCGATCGAGCTCGTCGCCAGCGGCAGCTCCAACCGCGGCATGCCCACGTTCGGCGAGTGGGAGCAGACCGTGCTGGGCCACACGTACGACGTGGTCGACTACGTGTCGCTGCACGCCTACTACGAGGAGAAGGACGGCGACGTCGCGAGCTTCCTCGCGTCCGGCGTCGACATGGATCTCTTCATCGACGGCGTCATCGCGACGGCCGACTCGGTTCGTGCCCGCGGCAAGCACTCCAAGTTCATCAACCTCTCGTTCGACGAGTGGAACGTCTGGTACCAGACAGCTCGCGAGGGCGACGACATGCCGGGAACGATCGAGGCGCGCGGCGAGTGGCACGAGCATCCGCGCATCATCGAGGACGAGTACAACGTGACGGATGCCGTCGTCGTCGGCACCCTGCTCAACTCGCTGCTGCGCCACGGCGACCGCGTCTCGATCGCCAACCAGGCGCAGCTCGTCAACGTGATCGCTCCGATCCGCAGCGAGCAGAACGGACCTGCGTGGCGTCAGTCGATCTTCTGGCCGTTCGCGCGGATGTCCGAGCTCGCCCGCGGAGAGATCCTGCGCCTGTCCGTGACAAGCGACCGCTACGAAACCGCCAAGTTCGGCGACACCGACCTCGTGGATGCCAGCGCGACCTGGGACGAGGAGACCGGCCGTGTCGCATTCTTCTTCGCGAACCGCGGGCTCGACGAGACCGCAGACGTCCAGGTGAACCTGCGCGGCTTCGACGCCTCGCGCATCACGCGCGCCGAGGTGCTCGAGATCCCCGAGAACGGGGATCGCTTCAGCACGAACAACGAGCAAGCCCAGGAGCGCGTCGGCCTCAAGCCCCTTGCGAGCGCAGCCGTCGACGGCGGAACCCTGCGAGTCTCCCTCCCCGCCCTCTCCTGGTCGGTAGTGGAGCTCGACGTAACAAAGGCCTAGCCAGCCCTCCCTCCCGCCCGCCAGCCCGCCCGCCCGCGTCGAGCCGGCGAGAGGCGAGAGGGGAGAGGGGAGAGGGCGTCGACAAGACGGGCGCGGCGAGAAGGCCCTAGAGCACCTTGGAGAGGAACGCCTTGGTGCGCTGATGCTGCGGGTTGCCCAGCACGTCGCGCGGGGTCCCCGCTTCAACGACGACGCCGCCGTCCATGAAGACGAGGGAGTCGCCCACCTCGCGCGCGAACCCCATCTCGTGCGTCACCACGACCATGGTCATGCCGCTCTCGGCGAGCCCGCGCATAACATCCAGAACGTCGCCGACGAGCTCAGGGTCGAGTGCGCTGGTCGGTTCGTCGAATAGCATCAGCTTCGGATCCATGGCGAGAGCACGTGCGATCGCGACTCGCTGCTGCTGACCGCCCGACAGCTGAGCCGGGTAGTGGTTGGCGTGGTCGGCGAGGCCCACCTGGGCGAGCAACTCGCGGCCGCGAGCGACGGCATCCGACCGCGACATGCCCTTGACCCTGATCGGAGCCTCGACCAGGTTCTCGAGGGCGGTCATGTGCGGGAACAGGTTGAAGTGCTGGAAGACCATGCCGATGTCTCGCCGCTGCAGCGCGGCCTCGCTCGGCTTGAGCTCGTAGAGCTTTCCGCCCTTCTGCCGGTAGCCGACCAGCTCGCCCTCGACGGAGAGTCGCCCCGCGTCGACGCGCTCGAGATGGTTGATGCATCGCAAGAAGGTGGACTTGCCAGAGCCGCTCGGCCCGATGACGCACATCACCTCGCCCGGCTGCACCTGCAATGTGATCGACTTGAGCACCTCGTTGCTGCCGAAACTCTTCGAGACGCCGGCGGCATCGACCATGGGAACGGATGCCCGCGCCTGCGCGCTCGTCCCGGGTGTCGCTGACTGCACGCTCATCCCTTTCCTCCGATGTCGATGCCCACTGCTGCGACTGTGCCGCCGGGTCCGTCGCCGTCCGGCCCCCCGACCACAGGTCTGCCGCGGGTGGTGCCACGGGCGAAGCGTTTCTCGAGGAAGTACTGCCCGATCATCAGGATCGACGTGAAGAACAGGTACCAGAGCGATGCGACGATGAGCAGCGGAATGGGCGTGAACGTCTCAGCCGAGATGTCGCGGGAACGCCCGAACAGGTCGAGCGTGAACGGCACGGCGGCGACCAGCGTCGTCGTCTTCAGCATCGAGATCACCTCATTGCCGGTCGGCGGAATGATGATGCGCATCGACTGCGGAATGACGATGCGGATCATGGTCTGCCACCACGACATGCCGAGCGCCTTCGCGGCTTCTTCCTGGCCTGGGTCGACGGACAGCAGCCCGGCGCGCACGATCTCCGCCATGTAGGCGGCCTCATTGAGCGAGAGGCCGACCACGGAGATGAAGAACAACGGCGGAATCCAGGTGATGTCGATGGTCGCCCAGGTGTGCACGAACGGAATGCCGATCACGATCGTGTTGTAGATCAGCGTGATGAGGCCCCAGAACACGAGCTGCACGTAGACCGGCGTACCGCGGAACACCCACAGGTAGAGCCAGGCGACGGCCTTGAGCACGGGATTAGGCGACAGCCTCATGATCGCGAGCACGAGGCCGAGGATGATGCCGATGATCATCGAGTACACCGTCAGCTCGAGCGTGATCAGGGCGGCCTGGCTGATGCGGGTGTCGAAGAGATACTTGCCGACATCCGCCCAGCCGAATGCCTTGCGCTGCGCCGCGTCGAGCACGAACAGCACCAGCAGCACGATGAGTACCACGGCGATCGCGATGCGCCACGGATGCCTGAGCTTGACCGCCTTGATCGCCTCGGCCCGCTCCGTCGGCAGCGCGCCCGTCGCGGTCGGTCCTGCGCCGCTTGCACCGCCCGACGGGGCGGGCGGGATGCCCGCCCCGTCGGGCCGCTGCGTGTCGCTCATCGCTATTGCTTCGACGCCGCGTTGACCGCGGCTGAGGTGACCGCGCCGTCATCGACGCCCCACTTCGTGAGGATCTTCGTGTAGCTGCCGTCGTCGATCAGCGACTGCAAAGCGTTCTTGACCACGTCGGTGAGCTTCGAACCCTTGTCGACGGCGATGCCGTACGGCGCGACGTCGAACGTCTTCCCGGCCGCCTTGATCTTGTCCTTCTGCTTGCTGATCGCGTACTCGGTGATCGGCGAGTCAGCGCTCATCGCGTCGACCTGACCGAGAACGAGGGCGTTGGTCGCCTGGTCCTGACCGTCGTACTTGAACACCTGGATGGCGGCCTTGCCGGCATCAGTGCACGCCTTCGACTTTGCCGGGATCTCGTCGGTGTCCTCATAGGTTCCGGCCTCGACCGCGACCTTCAGGCCGCAGGCGTTGTCAGGGTCGACCGTCTTGTCCTTCTGCGACGCCCACAGGATGCCCGCGTTGTAGTAGTTGACGAAGTCGACCTGCTTCTCGCGCTCGGTCGTGTCTGTGAAGGACGAGACGCCGATGTCGTAGCGTCCGCCGGTGATGCTCGGGATGATGTTGTCGAACTTGGCGATGGTGTAGTTCATCTTGACGCCGAGCTTCGCGCCGATCGCGTTCGCGAGGTCGATGTCCCATCCGATCGGCTTGCCGTTCGAATCCTTGTACTCGTTCGGGGCGTACGTGGCGTCGACACCCACCGTGATCTGTCCGGCCTTCGTGATGGCGGAGGGAAGCGTCTTCGCGAGGGCGTCGTCTTTCTTGACACCGTAGGCGTTCGCAGCTCCGGTAGAACCGGAACCTGAGCCGCCGGAGTTGTCGACACAACCGGTGAGCAGGAGCGCCGTGGCCACGGCGACCACCGGGAGCGCGTATCGGATTCGCATATGTGTAGGTACCTTTCCTCGTCGTTGAGGCGCGACGCGTGCTGTGAACGCGTCTGTTCATCGCCCAGGGAGACGACTGACAAAGTCTACGTAAGTCAGGGGGCTCTTCTGGTGACGATCGGGTCTCGGCGCCTCGCGTCTACGGTACTTCCCGGTCATTGCGTCGCTGTTACCCGGTCATTTCCGCGAATGTGCGCGACCTCACGCCGTCGCGGGCCCGGCTAAGTAAAGAGACGCACCGGCCTCTGCGGGTCCTGCGGCGCGACAGTCGTGTCGACCTGCTCGCCTTCATCGAGTGCCTGACGGATGCGCCGCTTCTCCTGCACGCTCGACGTCACGAGCGGCAGCCCACGGCGGATCGAGGTCTTGATGCGCTCGACCAGCAGCGGAGAGTCGATGCGGTAGCCGTCGAAGTCCGACTCGTGCGCGTACACACCGACCGGCAGCGTGAGCGCTTGGAAGAATCCGAAGAGCGGCCGCAGCTGGTGTTCGACGATGAGCGAGTGCCGCTCGCTGCCGCCCGTCGCGGCGAGGAGCACCGGGGTGTCGACAAGCGCGTACTGGTCGACGAAGTCGAAGAAGTGCTTGAACAGACCGGTGAACGACGCGCGGTACACCGGCGAGGCGACCACGAGCAGATCGGCGGTCTCGACGCTGCGCAGCTCGTCCTCGACCGAGCGCGGCAGCTCCTTGCGGTTCAGCACGCCGGCGAACTGCGGTCCGACATCGGTGATTCGGATGACGTGCGATTCGACGTCGAGTTCCTCGCCGAGCTGGCGCAGGATCTCGTCGATCAGCACGTCGGTCTTCGACGGCTTGTGCAGGCTGCCTGAGACAGCGACGACGCGGAGCGGCTCGGTCATAGCGGTCTGTCCTCTTCTCTAAGTGCGGGTCTGGTGCCGCGGCACCGGCTGGTGACGGGCCGCATGGCGCTGCCCGTAGCATCCCGCGGCATCGTCGGCACCGGACGCGCTACCGAGACTAGGCACGCACGCACGGCTGCGCATGTGCGCACGTCACACGACGACACGCGCGCGCCGTGCGGAGCCGTCCGCCGCGTTCGACCGCTCCGCTGTTTCAGTCCTCCGACGCGACGAGTTCTTGAAGCGCCTCGCGGCGTTTCGCCTGCTCAATGGGGTCCGGAACCGGCAGGGATGCCAGCAGCCGGCGCGTGTAGGCATCCTGCGGCGCCTCCAGCACCTGCTCCCCCGTGCCCTCTTCGACCAGCCGGCCGAGGTGCATCACCGCGATGCGGTCGGCGACGATGTCGACGACCGCGAGGTCGTGGCTGATGAATAGGCAGGCGAACCCGAAGTCGCGCTGAAGGTCGGCGAACACCTCGAGCACACGCTGTTGCACCGAGACGTCGAGGGCACTCGTCGGTTCATCGGCGATCAGCAGCGGCGGCTTGAGCGCGATGGCCCGTGCGAGGCTCGCGCGCTGTCTCTGGCCGCCGGAGAGCTCGTGCGGGTACCTGTCTCCGAACGACTTCGGAAGCTGAACGGCCTCGAGCAGTTCGTCGACAGCGGCGCGGGCATCCGCAGCATTCGACGCGCGCCCGTGCACGATGAACGGCTCGGCAACGCACTGCGCGATCGTCAGCAGCGGGTTGAAGCTCGACGCCGGGTCTTGGAACACGAACCCGAGTTGGTCGCGCGAGCCGCGAAAGCTGCGCTCGGAGACGCCGTTCATCTCGTGCCCGAGCACCTTCAGCGAACCACCTGTCACGCGCGTCAGGCCGGCGATCGAACGACCGATTGTGGTCTTACCCGACCCGGACTCGCCGACGAGCCCGAGCACCTCGCCGGGGCGAATCTCGAAGTCCACGCCGTCGACCGCGACGAATCCGGGCCGGCCGAGGCGCCCCGGGTACTGGATGCGAAGTCCGGATGCCTTCACCACCGGCTCCGACTCTGCCCAGCCCTCCGGCCGGGCAGTCGCCCGCGCCACGGCCTCCGGCGTGCTCCCGCCGATGCGCGGCACGGCCGCCAGCAGCCGCTTCGTGTAATCGTTCTGCGGATTCGCGAAGAGCGTTGATACGTCGGCCTGCTCCACGAGCTTGCCGTTGTACATCACCGCCACCCGATCGGCGAGATCGGCGACGACGCCCATGTTGTGCGTGATGAGCACGATCGAGGAGCCGAACTCCACCCTGCACCGTCGAAGCAGCTCGAGGATCTCCGCCTGCACCGTCACATCCAGCGCGGTCGTCGGCTCGTCAGCGACGATCAGCTTCGGTCCGAGCACGAGCGCCATCGCGATGACGATGCGCTGCTTCTGGCCGCCGGAGAACTGGTGCGGGTAGTAGTCCACTCGCGTCTCGGGATCGGGGATGCCCACCTTGCGCAGAATGTCGATCGCCTGCGTCCTGGCATCCTTCTTCGAGATCTTGCCGTGGGCACGAAGCCCCTCCGCGATCTGCCACCCGACCTTGAACACCGGGTTGAGGGCGGTCGACGGCTCCTGGAACACCATGGCGACGTCGGGTCCGCGCACCTGGCGCAGCTGCTTGTTGGTGAGGGTGACGACGTCGACCTCACCGCGGTCGGTGTTCAGGAACACGGCACCCGACGACGTCGCCGTCTCGGGCAACAGCCCGAGGATCGTGCGCGCGGTGACGGTCTTGCCGCTCCCAGACTCCCCCACGATCGCGAGCACCTCCCCGGCGCTCACGTGCAGACTCACACCGTCGACGGCCTTGACCGCGCCGGCGTCAGTGGAGAACGAGACGCTGAGGTCCTCGATGCGCACCGTGTCACCGGTTCCGCGGTGAGACGTGTGCTTGTCGTGCGCCGTCGGCTTCGGCACCGGATTCGTCGCGTTCACTCGCGCACCTCGATTCCCTCTTCTTCGATGCCCGCGCCGGGTTCGAGGCCTTCCAATCCGCCTGGTGCTTCGTTCGGGCCACCGGGCACGACGCTGATGTCGGCGGTCTCACCCGCGGCCGCCGCGACCGCCCTCCTGCCGCGAAGCCGCGGGTCGGCGAGGTCGTTCATGCTCTCGCCGACGAGCGTGATGCCGAGCACGACGAGCACGATCGCGAGGCCCGGATAAAGCGCGGTCCACCAGATGCCGCTCGTCACGTCGGCGATCGCCTTGTTGAGGTCATAGCCCCACTCGCTCGCCGACGACGGCTCGATGCCGAAGCCGAGGAATCCCAGGCCGGCGAGCGTCAGGATCGCTTCCGACGCATTCAGCGTGAAGATCAGCGGAAGCGTGCGGGTCGAGTTGCGGAACACGTGTTTGAACATGATCCTGCCCGTGCTCGCACCGACCACCTTGGCCGACTCCACATACGCCTCCGACTTGATGCGCACCGCCTCGGCACGGATCACGCGGAAGTACTGCGGAATGTAGACCACGGTGATCGAGATCGCCGCAGCGAGTATTCCGCCCCACACCTGCGACTGGCCTCCCGAGATCACGATGGACATCACGATCGCCAGCAGCAGGGTGGGGAAGGCGTAGATCGCGTCGCAGACGACGACGAGCACACGGTCGATCCACCCGCCGAGGTATCCGGAGACAAGGCCGAGCAAGACGCCGGCGAAGATCGACAGCACGATGGCGACGATGATCACGGATGCCGCGGTCTGCGCACCCCAGATCACGCGCGAGAACACGTCGTACCCACCGACCGTGGTACCCCAGATGTGTTCGGGACTGGGCGGCTGCTGCGACCCGAAGTCCTTGCCGTTGGCCCCGTGCAGCTGCGCGAAGCCGTACGGCGCGATCAGGGGCGCGAAGACGGCGACGATCACGAACACGGCGGTGATGACCAGGCCGGCGACGAGCATTCCGCGCTGCACGCCGACGGATTGACGTACCTGGTGCACGATGGGCAGGCGTTCCAACAGGCTGCGCTTGCGGGGCACGACGAGAGCCATTGCCGATGTGGTGGCCATCTCAGTACCTCACTCTCGGATCGATCAGAGCGGCGATCACATCGACGACGAAGTTCGTGATGGCGACGATCACCGCCAGCATGGCGACGATCCCCTGCACCGCGACGTAGTCCCGCGCCTGTAGATATTGCGCGAGTTGGAAGCCGAGCCCTTTCCACTCGAACGTGGTCTCGGTCAAGACGGCGCCGCCGAGAAGCAACGCGATCTGGAGTCCCATCACCGTGATGATCGGAATCAGCGCAGGCCGATAGGCGTGTTTGCGCACCAGCCTGAACTCGCTCACACCACGGGAGCGACCGGATGACACGTAGTCGGTGGAGAGCGTGCTGATCACGTTCGTGCGCACCAGCCTCAGGAAGACGCCTGCCGTGAGGAATCCGAGCGCGATGCCGGGAAGCACCGCATGCGCCAGCACGTCGCCCACGATCGCGGGATCGCCGGTCTGGAACGCATCGATCAGGTAGATGCCCGTCGGATGAGGGAGCGACTGCATCGTGAGTTCATCGCCGATGCTCGCCCTGCCCGAAACCGGCAGCCAGCCCAGCCACACCGAGAAGATCAGCTTCAGGAGCAGGCCGGCGAAGAACACCGGGGTCGCATAACACAAGATCGCGAAGATACGAAGGGCGGCGTCCCATCCCTTGTCACGGAAGTACGCGGCGAGCATGCCGAGCGGGATTCCGACGATGAACGCGACGATCAGGGCGTAGAAGGCGAGTTCCAGCGTCGCCGCGCCATATGTCACGAGCACCGTGGTGACCAGTTGGTGATCGCTGAACGTCGTGCCGAAGTTGCCGGTCAAGATCTGCCCGAGGTATTGCACGTACTGCACGAACAACGGCCGATCGTAGCCGGCCTCGTGGATGCGCCGTGCCAGTTCATCGGGAGGCAGGCGACCGCCCTGAGCCGCAGTGATCGGGTCGCCGGTCGAGCGCATCAGGAAGAACACGACGGTCACGAGGATGAACACGGTCGGGATGATCAGCAGGAAGCGGATGATGATGTACCGCAACAGCCCACCGCCGCCGCGACGCTTGCCGTTTTCTGAGGTGGTCGACGCAGCCGGAATCAGAGGATCCGGGTCGTCGAGAAGGGCTGTCATAGGCTTCCTCGTGGTTCAGGCGCGGCCGTCTCCGGCCACACGCCGACCGGCCCGATCGTCATTGGCCGGGCCGGTCGAAGGTGGAACATGTTGCGGGCGGGCGGCGTCCGGGGACTACCGCCCGCCCATCGAACTTTACTTCTTGTAAATCGAGGCGATGCGCAGCTTGAACGACGCATCGAGCTGGAGCCCGGCGATATCCGAGCCCACAACGGCCACCTGCGAACCCTGCAGCATCGGCAGTGTCGACAGGTCCTGTGCAACCTTGTCCTGGATCTCCTCGATCAACTTGGTACGCGCCGCCTTGTCGGTGGTGCCGACCTGCTCCGTGATGAGCTTCTGAACCTCCGGGTTGTCGTAGTGGTTAGCGAGGAAGTTGTCCTTCGAGAAGAACGGCGTCAGGTAGTTGTCGGCGTCGGAGTAGTCCGGGAACCAGCCCAGCTGGTAGGCCGGGTAGACATCCGCCACGCGGTCCTTCGAGTACTGCACGTACTCGGTGGACTGCAGGTTCACCTTGAACAACCCACCGGTTTCGAGCTGGTCCTTGATCAGCGCGTACTCGTCGGCGGACGACGGGCCGTAGTGGTCAGGCGTGTACTGCAGGCTGAGCGCGATTGGAGTGGTCACGCCGGCGTCCGTGAGTGCCTTCTTCGCCTTGTCGAGCGACGGGCCACCGCTTCCGTCACCGTAGAGCGACTTGAGCGAATCGGTTGCACCGGTCAGGCCCTGCGGTACGTAGGAGTACAGCGGCGTGTAGGTGTTCTTGTACACCTGGCTGGCGATCGCCTTGCGGTCGATCAGGTCAGCTGCGGCCTGACGGACTGCCAGCGCCTTCTTCGCGTCCGCGTCGGACGTCTTAGCGCCGTACGGCATCGAGTTGAAGTTGAAGACGATGTAGCGGATCTCGCCACCAGGACCGTCGACGACCTTGACCTTCTTGTCAGAGCGAAGGCTGGCGATGTCGGTCGCCGACAGCTGCCGGTATGCCACATCGATGTTGCCCTGCTGGATGTCGAGCTTCATGTTCGGCGCGCTCGTGTAGTACTTCATGTTGACCGTGTCGGTCTTCGGCTTGCCGAGCAGGCCGTCGTAGCCGTCGAACGCCTTGAACTGGATGAGGTTGTTCACCTTGTACGACTTGATGTAGTACTGGCCGGCGAACGCGTCACCCTTCACGATCGTGTTGTCGGGTGTGACCTTGTCGGCCGAGAAGACCTGCTCG
>DASZMW010000186.1:0-7267 GCA_035551735.1 Humibacter sp.
CCTTCAGCGTGCATACGAGGCTCTCAAAGACGACCGCAGGCAACTGGACTTCGAGGACGTGCTGCAGGCCTGCGCCGGCATGATCGAGACCGAACCGTCGGTCGCCATGCACGTGCGCGAGCAGTACCGCTTCTTCGTCGTCGACGAGTACCAGGACGTCTCGCCGCTGCAGCAACGCCTGCTCGACCTCTGGCTCGGCGACCGTTCCGACCTGTGCGTCGTGGGCGACGCCAGCCAGACGATCTACTCGTTCGCCGGAGCGTCCAGCAGTTTTCTGCTCGACTTTCCGCGACGCTATCCGGATGCCGCACTCGTGCGTCTCGAACAGAACTATCGCTCGAGCGTTGCGATCGTCGACACCGCCAACCGCCTGATGCAGGGCAGGCCGGGCGCGCTGACGCTGCATGCCCTCCGCCCAGCCGAGCCCCCGCCCCCCGAGCAAGGCGTAGCCGCACCCCAGCTCCCTGAGCAAGGCGTAGCCGCGTCGAAGGGCCGCACCCCCTCGACGCCTATCGACCCGACCCCCACCATCACCGGTTACGACACCGACACCTCAGAGGCCGCAGCCGTCGCCGCCGGCCTTGCCGCGAGCATCCGGCAGGGCGCGAAACCGCACGACCTCGCGGTGCTCTACCGCGTGAACGCGCAGGCCGTGCCTCTCGAGGCAGCGCTGACGGAAGCCGGAGTCGCCTATCACGTGCGTGGCGGCGCGCGATTCTTCGAACTGCCCGAGGTGCGGCAGGCGGTGATGACGCTGCGAGCCGCGTCGCTGACGGTCGCGAACGAGCCGCTGTTCCAGTCGGTGAGCGACGTGCTGCGCTCGCTCGGCTGGACGCTCGAGGCGCCGCAGGCCCGCGGGAGCGTACGCGACAGGTGGGAGGCGTTGAACGCGATCATGGGGCTGGTCGACGATGTCCCATCCGGCACCACGTTTCGTGAGTTCACCGAGGACCTTCTGGCCAGGCAGGCAGCGCAGCACGAGCCGCGCATCGCCGCGGTGACGCTGTGCACGCTGCACGCTGCCAAGGGTCTGGAGTGGGACGACGTGCACATCGTGGGCCTCGGCGACGGCCTCGTCCCGATCGGCTATGCCCGCACGCCGGAGGCCGTCGAAGAGGAGCGCAGGCTGCTCTACGTCGGCGTCACGCGTGCGAGGCGCCGGCTGTCGCTGAGCTGGGCTGCGAACGCTGTCGGCCCACGAGAGCCGTCACGTTTTCTGGCAGACCTCGGCATCCGCACAGACCGTGCGGCGAGTGCTGCAGCGCACTGACCCGACCGTCGGGTTCGATGCGCATGCTCGTCGAGGCATGCGATCTGTCGTTCGAGCGCACTCTGGCGTCGAGCCATAGTGCGGCGAGCGACGCGACCTGAGCGGAGAGCAGGGGCGGCTCGGATGCCGGCGCGTGCGCATCCAACTGCGTCGCGATCGCCGGCCACGCAGGGTCGGCGTCGGTGCGGGCCAGCGACAGACACCGCAGGCACGGACCGTCGACGTCCACGAACGGTCCGACCTCGGCTCCGCCGTCGCCGAACACGACGGGCAGGTGTGGGATGTCGCGGCGCAGCCACGGACCGTGCCGCCATGGCGGGATGACATGAGAACCGACGATCACAGCGGCCGCGACGGTGTCGCGTTCCTGGTCGATGCGATCGGCTGTGACGATCCGGTGTCCCGCCTCGCGCAGCAGTCGCAGCAACCGCTCCGATGTCGCACCGGCGCCATCGATCACAATCGTCGACGGCTCCATCTCAGAGGGCTGATCTGGGGGCAGCAGCGCGCCGGCGACCGACGCCAGAAGCGCGTCGACCTCCGCACCCGCTGCACGTCCGAAACCGCCGGTGGATGCCGTCACCTCCAGCAAAGAGCGCGCGGCCCCGGTGCGCAGGGCTCCGAGCATCCGTTCGAGCACAGGGGTCACCTCGGGAAAGACGCACACCACGCGATCCACACCTAGTTGCAGCGTCTGCGGATCGCGCCAGACCAACGGGACGGCCGGATCGAGGCGAAAGATCATGCCGCCATCATGCCGAGATGCGGCCGGGCTCACAGACGTTGTCCACAGGCCCCAGCGCCCTGAGCGAGCGAGGCACTAGCTCCTTGAGCGAGCGAAGCGAGTCGAAGGGCGTCTTCCCGCTCAGACGGGTCGCGGTCCGTCGTCGCCGTCGACGTTCGGGGTGTCGTCGCCCTGCTCGCGCGGAGCGTCGCCCTGGATCGCGTCGCCACGCAGCAGGGCGGCGATCGCCTCGTCGAGTTCGTCGTATTCCGGCTCGACACCGGAGGCGGATGCCGTCAGCCGCGCCACGAGAGTGCTCGGATCGTCCACGTCTTCCGAGGTCGGCATCAGGTCGGGGTGCGACCACAGGTCGTCACGCGCGTCGTCGCCGACGGCATCCGTCACCTGCTTCCACATCGCGGCAGCCTCGCGCAGACGGCGCGGGCGCAGCTCGAGGCCGACGAGGGTTCCGAAGGCGGACTCGGCAGGACCGCCGGCCGCGCGACGGCGCCGAACCGTCTCGGCGACCGCGTCGGACTTCGGCAGCCTGCCGGTCGCCTTCGCCGTCACCACATCGACCCAGCCCTCGATGAGCGCGAGCAGCGTCTCGAGCCTGGCGAGTGCCGCCTCCTGCGCTTCGGTCTTCGGCGGAATGAGCGCACCGCTCACCATGGCCTGTCTCAGTTCCTCGGGGTTCGAGGGGTCGAAGCCCTCAGCGAGCTCCTGCATGCGGTCGATGTCGATCGTGACGCCGCGCGCGAACTCGGTGATCGAGGTGATCAACTGCAGGCGCAGCCACTTCGCATGCCGGAACAGCCTGGCGTGTGCCAATTCGCGAACGGCCAGATACAGCGCGATCTGGTCGGTGGGGATGTCGAGTCCCTCGCCGAATGCCGCGACGTTCTGAGGCAGCAACGCCGCCGTGCCGTCCTTCAGCAGCGGGATGCCGACGTCGCCGCCTGAGACGACCTCGCCAGAGAGCTGCCCGACGACCTGCCCGAGCTGGATGGCGAACAGGGTGCCGCCGACGGCTCGCACGATGTGGCCGGCGTTCTGCAGCATGCCCTGCATCTCCTCAGGCGCCTGCTCCTGCATCACCTGCGTCAGGGCATCCGAGATGCTGGTCGCAACGGGCTCCGCGAGCTGCGTCCACACCGGCATCGTGTCTTTCACCCACTGCCTGCGGCTGAGCAAGGTCGGCGTCGACGTCAACTCGGAGATGCTGGTCACCTCGTCGAGCCAGAGCGCCGCCACGTTGAAGGCCTGATCGAGCTCCGCGCGCTCGGCGGGAGTGGCCTCGACGGCATCCTTCGACGCGATCGTGGTGCCCTGCTCGAGCGCGACATCCCAGTTGATCCCGTCACCGGAGGAGTGCAGTGCGCTCTGCAGCTGGCTCATCAGCGCCTGGATGCTCGCGGCGTCGCCGGGGAGCCCCGCCGCGCCCGCCAGTTGCTGGGGGTCGAACGACCCGTTCCCCGACAGGAACTGGCGCAGCATGTCGCGGAACTCATCGTCAGGATCGTTCCGGTCGTCTTCGGACACGCGATGCCTCTTCTCGTCGATCCCCGGGTATCGGGGAAACCGGCATGGGGGAGCGCTCGGGCTTCTCGCTGCGGCGCACAGTCAACGCTAGCCCCGCGCACATCGGCCGCGGGTGGGAATTCCCCTATGCTGACGTGGTCTATCGTCCGCTCGTCGCGAACACGAGGAGAGCAGCGTGACCCTTTTCTCCGATGATCCGCACGCGCGGGCGACGTCGGGCGACTCGGTGGCATCCGATCCGGATGCCACCGACGAGTCGGAACCATCCCCTCGCCTTTCGCGGCGCGGCACCATCGGCGCGGTGCTCGTCGTCGTCGCCTTCGTGCTGCTGATGGTCATGGCGCTGTCGCCGGCGCCCTATGTGATCGAGGCGCCAGGACCCGTCTTCAACACCCTCGGTTACAACCATCCGGTTGGTCAGACGCCGACGAACGCGGACGAGAAGAAGCCGTTGATCGTGGTCAGCGGCCACAAGACGTACGCGACGAAGGGTGCGCTTGATCTGCTCACGGTGTCGGAGATCGGCACGCCGCAGCAGCTTCCCAACTGGGGGCAGGTGATCCAGGCCTGGTTCTCCTCATCGCACGAGGTGGTCCCGGTAGGCGTCGCGTATCCGCCGGGTCAAGACGTCACCCAGCAGAACGCCGAGAACGCGCAGGCGATGACGGACTCGCAGAAGGATGCCGTCGCCGCGGCCCTCAACCAGCTCGGCTATGACTTTCCGCAGCACGTCATCGTGCAGCAGGTCGTCGACGGCCCGGCGAAGGGCGTCGTCAAGGTCGGCGACGAGATCCTCACCGTCAACGGGGTCGCGATCAAGGGCGTTCAGTCGTTGAGGGATCAGGTCAAGAAGAACGGCACGGACAAGCCGGCCACGATCGTTGTGCTGCGTGACGGCAAGCAGAAGTCGCTGAGTGTGACGCCCGAGAAGGCGTCGGGCTCCGTCGTGATCGGCATCGGCGCCACGATGAAATACGACTTTCCGTTCGAGGTGACGATTCAACTCGACAACGTCGGCGGTCCGAGCGCCGGGCAGATGTTCGCCCTCGGGATCATGGACAAGCTCTCCCCCGATTCGCTGAACGGTGGCGCTCACGTGGCGGGAACCGGAACGATCGACAACGAGGGCAACGTCGGCGCGATCGGCGGCATCAGGCAGAAGATGTACGGCGCACGCGACGCCGGCGCTACCGTCTTCCTCGCCCCAGCGTCCAACTGCGACGAGGTGACGGGGCACATCCCCGACGGTCTTCACGTCTACGCGGTGAAGACGCTGAGCGATTCGATCAAGGTGCTGGATGCCGTGCGCACCGGCTCCAGCACGTCCGGCTTGGCCACCTGCCCCACGTCGTGACGCTCGGTTCCCTGAGCGGAGCGCGCAGCGCGTAGTGCAGTTCCCTGAGCAGAGCGCGCAGCGCGTAGCCCAGTTCCCTGAGCGGAGCGCGCAACGCATAGTCGAAGGGCGTCGGCGCGCTTCGACCAGACATCCAGGTCTCTCCCAGGTGCTCTCCCACTGTCGCCGGGCACCCTCGCCCTAGGATGGATCTCTAGCGCCCGAAGCGGGCAGTTCCTTCTTGACAGAGGGCAACCATCCGCGAAGCCCCCGAAGAGGACTCTCAGTGACATCCGCAGCAGTAGGCCGTCCCCGTCGTCGTGCGGCCATCTGGATCACGCTCGGCATCGTCGTGGTGCTTGTCATCGCGTTCTTCATCTTTACGAGCCTGTACACCGATGTGCTCTGGTTCCAGCAGCTCGGCTACCTCAATGTGCTCACCACGCAGTGGTTGGCCGGCGGCGTGATGTTCGGTCTCGGCTTTCTCGGCCTGGCCGTTCCTCTCTGGTTGTGCCTTTTCCTCGCCTACCGGCTGCGCCCGGTCTACGCGAAGCTCGACTCGGGTGTCGGACGCTACCAGCAGGTCGTCGAGCCGCTGCGCCGGCTGGCGACCTACGGCATCCCGATCGTGTTCGGTCTCTTCGCAGGCGCCGCGGCTGCCGGCAACTGGAAGTCCGCTGCGCTGTGGCTGAACGGTGTTCCGGCGGGGCAGACCGATCCGCAGTTCCACCTCGACGTCTCGTTCTACATGTTCGCGTTGCCGTTCTACCGCAGCATCGTCGCCTTCCTGTCCGCCGTCGCGATCATTTCGTTGCTGGCGACGATCGCCACCAGCTACCTGTACGGCTCGGTGCGCGTCAACGGGCGCGAGGTGCGCATCTCGCGCGCGGCGCGCGTGCAGGTCGCGGTGCTCGCCGCGGTCTACTTGCTGCTGCAGGCGGTGAGCATCTGGCTCGACCGCTACGCATCGGTGACAGATTCGGCCGTCGGTGCTCGGGTGAACGGCGCGGCATACACCGACGTTCACGCCACGATCCCCGGCCGCGCCATCCTCGCCGGCATCGCCGTGGTCGTCGCGCTGCTCTTCGTGCTGACCGCCTTCATCGGTCGGTGGCGCTACCCGCTGGTCGGCACGGCGCTCCTGATCGTGTCGGCGATCATCGTCGGCGCGATCTATCCGTGGGGCGTGCAGAAGCTCATCGTCGCGCCGAGCGAGAAGACCCTCGAATCCAGCTACATACAACGCTCGATCGACTCCACACGAGACGCATTCGATGTCTCCGACGTGAAGACCAGCACGTACGACGCCAAGACGGATGCCGAGCAAGGCGCCCTGCGCAAGGATGCCGACACCACCGCGAGCATCCGCATCCTCGACCCGTCGGTCGTCTCCGGCGCGTTCTCGCAGCTGCAGCAGTTCCGGCAGTACTACGGCTTCGGCACCGATCTCGACGTCGACCGGTACACGATCAACGGCAAGGAACAGGACACCGTAGTCGCGGTGCGCGAGCTGGAGCAGTCGGGACTGGGCAACTCGGGCAAGTACAACGAGACCTTCGTGTACACGCACGGCTACGGTCTCGTCGCCGCCTACGGCAACAAGCGCGATGCGGACGGGCAGCCGGACTTCTTGGAGTCGGGCATCCCGACCTCGGGCAAGCTCGGCAAGTATCAGCCGCGCGTCTACTTCGGTGAGGGGTCTCCCAAGTACTCCATCGTCGGCGCGCCGTCCGGTTCGAAAGCGGTCGAGCTCGACTACCCGGCGGGCTCGGGTGGGCAGCAGGCCACATACACGACGTACGACGGCAACGGCGGTCCGAAGCTCGACAATCTCTTCACCAGACTCGCCTACGCGATCAAGTTCCAAGACGAGCAGATCGTGCTGTCCGACGCCGTGAACTCCGACTCGCAGATTCTCTACAACCGCAACCCGGCATCGCGCGTCGAGCAGGTCGCTCCGTACCTCACACTGGACAGCGACCCGTACCCGTCCGTGGTGAACGGCCGCATCGTCTGGATGATCGACGGCTACACCACGAGCGACCAGTACCCGTACTCGCAGGAGGTGTCGTACAGCGACGCCACCGCTGACTCGCAGACGTCGACGACGCCGAGCTACGCGATGGATGACATCAACTACATCCGCAACTCGGTCAAGGCCACTGTCGATGCCTACACCGGCAAGGTCACGCTCTACGCGTGGGATGCATCCGACCCGGTACTGAAGACCTGGGAGAAGGTCTTCCCGAGCACGGTCAAGCCGATCAGCGACATGAGCGGTGCACTGATGAGCCACGTTCGCTACCCGGCTGACCTGTTCAAGGTGCAGCGCGAGATCCTCTCCCGGTACCACGTGACCGATCCCGGCTCGTTCTTCTCGAGCACCGACGCGTGGCAG
>DASZMW010000187.1:0-2445 GCA_035551735.1 Humibacter sp.
ACGCGAATCGAGACCCGTCACACAGCCGCAGACGGGTCTCGATACGCGTCGCCTACGGCGGCGCTACTCGACCAACGGGGGCATCAGGCTGCGGCGCGTACGCCGGCGGCGTCGAGCAGTTTGAGGAATGCGCCCATCCAGACGCCGTTGTCGGGCCAAGCGCGGGACGTGACCAGATTGCCGTCGACCACCGCACCGCCGTTCTCGAAGATGCCGCCGGCCGTCTCGACATCGACGGCGAGTTCGGGGTACGCGGACGAGGTGCGTCCCTTCAGCACGCCGGCCGCCGCGAGCAGCAGCGGACCGTGGCAGGTCGCGGCGACGGGCTGGTTCTTCTCGAAGAAGTAGCGGACGATGCGCTTGGCGTCCTCGTTGTTGCGCAGGTACTCGGGAGCCCGACCGCCGGGCACGACGATGGCGTCGTAGTCGGCCGGATTCACGTCGGCGAACGCGATGTCGGCATCCCACGTGTGACCGAGCTTCTCGGTGTACGTGTCGAAGCTGTCAACGAAGTCGTGCACCACGAACTGCAGCTTGCGCTTCTCCGGTGCCCCGATGTGCACCTCGTACCCGGCCTCCTGCAGACGCTGATAGGGGTAGAACACCTCGAGGGTCTCGGCGGCGTCTCCTGTGAGAATCAGAATCTTCGGCATGGCAGTACCTCCCTGTACTTGTCGGCTCGATCGATTGCTTCTCCATCGTGTGCACGTCGCCCCGCAATCGCACCGGGCGATTCGCACCAGGTGAGAATCACGGGGTCGATCCGGTGCAGACGCGCCTACCGTTGAGACATGACGACGACGTCGGGAGCGGATGTCGGCATCCGCTCAGCCACCAGGGTGCTTCGTGCACTGCGCGCGATCGGCGCTTCACCGAGCGGGTTGACCGCTGCGGAACTCTCCGCCGAGCTCGACCTCGGCCAGGCGACCACCTATCGACTGCTCGCGACGCTGCAGGACGCGGACTACATCGGCAGGCAGCCGGGCGAGCACAGATACATCCTCGGTCGTGCCGTCGACGAACTCGGACGAGCCGTGCAGTCCCAGCTCGTCGTGACTCCGCCGATGCGTGCAGCGCTGCGCGCGGTACACGACGACGCCGAGGCGCCCGCTTACCTCACGGTCTTCCGCGGGGACGATATTGCTGTCGCGCACATCGAGGACTCGCTCGCCCACCCGCAGATCACGCAGTTGCACGTCGGGTTCTCCGAAGCATCCCACCTCACGGCGTTCGGCAAGCTGATGCTCGCGTCGAAGGACGATGCGCAGCTGGCCCGCTATCTGGAGCGGCACGGCCTGCGCTCGCTCACACACGACAGCGTGACGGATGCCTCGACGCTGCGCGACCAGCTCGACGAGGTTCGCGCCCAGCAGCTCGCCGTCGAGCTCGAGGAGTACCTGCCCAAGCTCGCCTGCATCGCAGCTCCGGTGTGCGGCGCATCAGGCCGCCTGATCGGGGCCGTCTCCGTCTCGGTGCAGGCGAAGGATTTCAACGCGCGGGCCTATGCGCTGGAACGGGCCGTTCGGCGCGGGGCGTGGCGGGTCTCGGCCGGCATCGGCTGAGGCCCGGTGCTGAGGGCGTGCGTCGCGCTCAGCACGCGCAACGGGCGCACATGGCCGAGACACTGGCATCCGCGGCCGCAAGCGGGCAATCTGGACCAATGATCGACTACGCGAATCCCCTTCGTCCGAATGAGCGCATCGCCGATCGCGATCGCGCGGATGCCGTCGCGGCCCTCAGCCAGGCCCGCGACGAGGGCAGACTCACGCCGGACGAGTTCGAGCAACGCACCGCAGCGGCCCGTTCCGCAGTGACCTGGGGCGATCTCAGTCCGCTCTTCAGCGACCTGCCGAGGACGGGAGCGGCCGGCCAGGCCGGCGGATACGTTCAGGACGGCGGGTACGGCCAGCCGCGAGAGCACACCTCTCGCGCCCTGGGCGGCGCGTGGGGCGCCACGATCATGTCCCTGGTGCCGTTCATCTCGCTTGGGCTCTTCTTCATCTCCGGCTTCATCTGGCAGGGCTGGGCGTGGGGCTGGCTGTTCTTCCTACTCGTGCCGATCGCCGGCGCGCTGATCTACGGACCGGGTGCGCAGTACCGCAATCGGCGGTGAGCGGCCGGCCAGAGGAAGCACGTACGTTGGCGGACCTCTCTCCTATTCCGCGAGAGGATCCGCCCGTGCACAGTGATGAATTCGTGGGTCCACTCACGATGCCTCGATTGCTGCATGATGTGTTCGTGCGTTCGTCTCCCATTTACGTGGAAATCGAAATCCATCGGGATGTCGAGGCGGTCTGGCGTCTCACTCAGGATTCGTTGCAGCATCCTCGTTGGGATCTCAGGTTTAGTTCGATCACACGGTCGGGGGAGTTGCCTAGCGGCGGGTACCGGTTTCGTTATGAGCGGCGGTTGCCGTTTCATACGATCGTCGGGATAGGCACGTCG
>DASZMW010000188.1:0-9880 GCA_035551735.1 Humibacter sp.
GTGGTGGGCTCAGACCCGGCCGGTGGCCAACGTCGCGATGAGCTGGGTCGCCAGCGATACCAGCGCGGCGATCTCGTTCTCGTCGCGGTCGATCCAGCGGCACTCCGGGTCGCCGACGGGTACGAAGCCGTCGTGGCGTTCCCACACGAACAACGTGCGCTCGGCGCCGAGCACGTACTGCTGCCACCAGACCTGTCGCAGGTAGTGTCTCGGGATGCTTCGCCACGGCTTGTTCGTCGTCTTGATCTCGGCGAGCTCGAGCCGTCCGTCGGTGCGCAGAGCCAGTCCGTCCGGCGTTGCAAGGTGCCGGCGATCGCGCACCGCGTGGAACAGGGCGTCGCTCGGATCGATGCCGTACTCGCCCTTGACCCACGCGGCGATCTGCGGTTCACGCGCCTTGCCGTGCTCCGTGTAGACGTTGCCGGTGAATCCCGTGCCGTGCACCTTCTGCCGCGCCGCAGCGAGAATGGACGCCGGCGTCGACAGCTTCGCGACATCCGTCGCCGTGATGCCGCGCGAGCGGGCACGCAGCCACGCCACCCGATCGGATGCGTGCGCCAGGATGCGCCGTTCATGCGCGAGCAGGAGTCGCTGGGCTTGGGTGGCCGAGGCATCCGCTCCACCGGAATCGGTGACCGACTGCTCCTCCTCGAACAGGGAGAGCATCGTGTCTGTCACCGCTCCATTCTGCCGCGTGGCAGAGCCATTCTCGGCCGGTCGAGCGGAAAGTCGGGGACGAGACCGATATTCACGCGGGGTCGAGCAGCCGCTGCGCGACCATGATCGCGGCGCCCAGCACTCCGCCCGTCTCACCAGCGGCCGCCGGCACGATCTGCAGGTGCTGCGTCGCGAGCGGTGTCGACTCTCGATAGACGACCTCGCGGATGCCCGCCAGCAGGTGCTCGCCGGCGCGCGCGATCGAGCCGCCCACCACGATCACCGACGGGTTGAGCAGGTTCACGCAGGTGGCCAGCACCTCGCCGAGGTCGCGACCAGCTTGGCGAACGCCCGCGACGGCATCCGGATGCCCCGCCCTGGCCAGCGCAAGCACATCGGCACTCGACGATGCGGAGGTGCCGCGCTCCGCGATGTACCGCGCGATCGCCGGGCCGCTCGCGAGCGCTTCGAGATCGGCGTCGGCGTCACCGTGGCGAGGCGTGTCTCCGGTGAACGGCACCCGCACGTGCCCGAGATCGCCGGCGGATCCCGCCGCGCCTCGCTGCAGTGCGCCGCCGGAGATGATGCCGAGGCCGATGCCGGTCGACACCTTGACGAAGAGCAGGTCGCTCTCCCGCGGCCACGACACCGCGTGTTCGCCGAGCGCCAGCACATTCACGTCGTTGTCGACGAGCACCGGAACGCCGAACGTGCGGCGCACGTAACCGGGAACGTCGAAGCGGTCCCACCCCGGCATGATCGGCGGCGTGATCGGCATGCCAGTTGAGTGCTCGACCGGGCCGGGCAGCCCAATGCCCACGCCGACCAGATCCGATACCGGGCGCCCGCTTGCCTTCAGAAGGCGCTTCGCTAAGGAGAGCGCCCAATCGAGCACCTTCTGCGGTCCGTCGGCGATGGTGAGGGGTGCCGCCTCCGTCAACAGCACCGCGCCGGCGAGATCGGCCACGGCCACGACGCCGTGGGTCGCTCCGAGGTCGACAGCGAGGATGATGCGGGCCGTCGCGTTGAAGGCAACGCGCGCCGGAGGACGCCCACCGGAGGAGGCGGCGTCGGATGCCGGCGCTATGAGACCGGCATCCAGCAGCGTGTCGAGCCGCGACGCGACGGTCGACCTGGCGAGCCCGGTTTCCTCGGCGAGTTGGGCGCGAGTGCGCGGAACTCCATCGCGCAGGATCGCTAGCAACTCGGCGGCATCCCCGGGCACGAGTGCCTCCGGCGCGGAGCCGGTGAGCGCTGAAGTGGCCGACATAGACCGATTGAATCACACGGTCGATTGACAGGCAGAAGGTGACGGAAGTCACTCAACTTTTGCTTGACTCGCGACAGAAGTATGATTCAATCGATTCGATCCCAGAACATTTCTGCCTCGATGCGGCGCGCGTTCCTGCGTTCGCAGCACGCGACATCCGTGTCGTGTGCCGAGGCTCTCGACGAGGAGAAACGTGACCACCTCACCGGTTTCCGTGCAGCTCTACACCGTGCGCGAGGCCCTGCAAGACGACCTGCAGGGCACCCTGAACAAGCTGGCGGAGGTCGGCTTCACCCAGGTCGAGCCGTTCGCCTTCACCAACTTCCCCGGACTTGGCGACGCCCTTGTCGCTGCCGGTCTCACCGCCCCTACGGTGCACGCACACTTCGTCGGCGAGAGCGACGAGCAGATCGCCGAGATCTTCGACGCGGCGCGTGAGCTGGGCATCCAGACCGTCATCGATCCGCACGTGGCAGACGAGCGCTGGACGACGGCCGAGGGGGTCGAGACGACCGCGGCGCAACTGAACCGGGCCGCGAAGATCGCGGCCGAGCATGGCGTGCGCGTCGGCTACCACAACCACGCCCACGAGTTCGAGAACAAGATCGACGGGCAGAACGCTCTCGAGTACCTCGCGTCGAAGCTCGACCCCGAGGTCGTCATCGAACTTGACACCTATTGGGTCGCCGTCGGTGGCGAGAACCCGGTCGACGTGCTCGGCCGGCTCGGCGATCGGGTCGTCGCGCTGCACATCAAGGACGGCCCAGCCACCAAGGAGACGAAGGACCAGGTCGCCGTCGGCTCCGGAAGCCTGCCCATTCGCGAGATCATCGAGGCCGCCCCGAATGCGCTGCGCGTGATCGAGCTCGACGACTCGCGCGACAACCGCTTCACCGCTGTCGCAGACAGCTTCGCATTCCTCACGAAGGAGGGCCTCGCATGAGCGAGTCCACCAAGACTGGTCCGGTCGGCGTCGGCGTCATCGGCGCCGGCAACATCTCCACGCAGTATCTGACCAACCTGACAGCGTTCCCGGATGTCGAGGTGCGCTTCATCGCCGACCTCATCCCCGAAGCAGCGCAGGCGCAGGCTGAGAAGTTCGGTATCCCTGCTCACGGCACCGTCGAAGAACTACTCGCCGATCCCGAGATCGAGATCGTCGTCAACCTGACCATTCCCAAGGTGCACGCCGAAGTCGCTCTGCAGGCCGTCGAGGCCGGCAAGAATGTGTGGACCGAGAAGCCGATCGCGCTCGACCGTGAGAGCGGAAAGCGACTTCTCGCTGCTGCTGAGGCGGCCGGGCTGCGCGTCGCGTGCGCGCCAGACACGTTCCTCGGGGGAGGCATCCAGACCGCGCGTCGTCTGCTGCAGGAGGGCGCGATCGGCAAGCCGCAGACTGCACTGACGCTCATGCAGCAGCCGGGACCGGAGTCGTGGCACCCGAACCCTGCGTTCCTGTTCCAGGAAGGTGCGGGTCCGCTGTTCGACGTCGGTCCGTACTACGTGACGGCCCTCATCCAGCTGTTCGGGCCGGTCAAGCGCGTCGCCGCCGTGGCGTCGACGGCCAAGCCGGTGCGCACCATCGGCTCGGGGCCGCTCGCCGGTCAGAACTTCGACGTGACCGTGCCTTCGCACGTGACCGCCGTGTTCGAGTTCGAGAGCGGCCAGACGTCGCAGAGCATCTTCAGCTTCGACTCGCGCATCCCGCGAACGCTGTTCGAGGTCACCGGCGTCGACGGTGCGCTCGAGCTCAACGACCCGAACATGTTCGTCGGCGACCTGGTGCTGCACAGCGGCTCGGACGAGCCCAAGACCATCACGGTCGAGGGCGAGCGGGCGGCCCGCGGCACCGGTGTGGTCGAGTTGGCGCGTGCGATCCGTGCAGGCGTGCCGGAGCGCGCGAGCGGCGAGCAGGCTTACCACGCCCTCGACATCATGGTCTCCACGATCGAGGCGGCCGAGCGAGGCGAATGGATCGACGTGGTCAGCACGTTCACGCCGACGCCCGTGCTGCCGGAGGGCTGGGACCCGGCAGAGGCCACGCTCACGCGATGAGTTCGGCGCAGAAGGCACCGCTCGGTGTCGGCATCGTCGGCGGCGGCTTCATGGCGACGGTGCACTCCCGAGCGGCACGCGCCGCAAGGGCCGTGCTCGTCGGCATCGTGTCGTCACGGCCCGAGAAGGCTGCGATCGCCGCCGAGGAGCTCGGTATCGGTCGCGCCTACGGGTCGCTCGAGCAACTGCTGAGCGACGAGCGGATCGGCGTGGTGCACGTCACGACGCCGAACGCCCTGCACGTCGATCAGGCGCTTGCCGTGATCGACGCGGGCAAGCACGTCGTCTGCGAGAAGCCCTTGGCCACGACTGTGACCGACGCGGTGAGTCTGACGGATGCCGCGGCATCCGCCGGTCTCACCGCCACCGTTCCCTTCGTGTACCGCTTTCACCCGCTCGTGCGCGAGGCTCGGGCGCGGTTCGCGTCTGGGGGGACAGGCAGGCTGCTCACCATCGCAGGGACGTACCTGCAGGATTGGCTGCTCGACTCGTCGGACGACAACTGGCGCGTCGACAGCGCTGCAGGCGGTCGTTCGCGTGCGTTCGCCGACATCGGCTCCCACCTGGTCGACCTCATCGAGTTCGTCACGGGCGACCGGGTGTCGAAGGTGGCGGCAACCAAGCGCACGTTCTTCGGCTCCCGTGCGGAGCACGCCGAGGTCACGACGGAGGATGCCGTCGCCGTGGCTGTGCAGACCGCCGGTGGCGCGATCGGCACTCTCCTGGTCTCGCAGGCAGCACCGGGGCGCAAGAACCGGCTTCACATCGAGCTCTCTGGCTCGACCGAGTCGGTGGTCTTCGATCAGGAGCAGCCGGAGACGCTCTGGGTAGGCAGGCGCAAGGGATCGCTGCTGATCCCGCGCGACGCAGACCAGCTCGCGCCTGATGCCGCGCGGCTCGTGACCACGCCGTCGGGGCATCCGCAGGGCTACCAGGATGCCTTCAACGCGTTCGTCGCCGATACCTACGCCGCGATCGGCGGCGCGACCCCCGACGGGCTGCCCCGCTTCGTCGACGGCCTCCGCGCCGCACGCATCACCGAGGCCGTGCTTCAGTCGGCGGAGGCCGACGCCTGGGTCGACGTCGCCGCCTGACTTTCCCGCATCCGCACGGCGCCGAACCACCATCCCGTTGCCGGGCCACCCCGTTATCCGCGCGAACATCGGGGTTGCTGGGCGGCAAAGGGGTGGCCCGATGAACTGCGCGTGGCCCGCCGGGCGAGCGGGTTCACCTCAGGCCGTAGTCGCGGATGGCATCCTCGGTGGCGAACCGTTCGGTCATCCACATCATGGAGCGGAACATGAGGCGGTTGGCGAACGACCAGTCGCGCAACCGAATGCGCAGTTGTGAGGGCGGAGCGAGGAATCCGCCGGCGTTCCCCGACCTCGCGACCCGCGTCGGCTTCAGCATGACCCTGTCATAAGCGGCGAACGCTTCTACGTGGTCGCCTCGAGCAGCCACGAGTTCGCCCGCGAGAACGTACGCGCCCACCATGGCGAGACCGGTGCCGAACCCGCCGAGCGTGTTCGCGTACCCGGCGTCGCCTACCAGCGCCACCCGCCCGCGAGTGAACGACGACATGCGCGTGCGAGCGAGCGCGTCGAGATAGAAGTCGGATGCCGACCGGCAGGCCTCGAGCGCCTCGGGCACGCGCCATCCCACGCCGCGGAAGCTCCTCTCGAGAAAGTCGAACTGCGAAGCCGGGTCGCGCCGGTCGTAGTCGGCGTGGCCTGCTCGGAAGACGAAGAGACTGGGCGCCTTCTGCCCGCCGAGCACCGCAAGCCGCCCAGGCTCGTTGTAGGCGTATGCGACGGCCCTGCCGTCAGGCAGCCGGGTCACGAGATCCTGCAACGATGCTGTGCCGTTCGCGACCGCGTAGTAGTGGCCGAGCGACTGCACGTACCGTTCCTCCGGGCCGAAGGCGAGGCGGCGAACCGCCGAATGCATGCCGTCCGCACCGATCACGAGGTCGAACCTCTCCGTCGAGCGATGCGCGAACTCGACGTCGACGCCGTTCGGCGACTCGTGCAACGCCGTGATCTCGTCGCCGAAGACATACTCGGCGTCCTTCCGACTGTGCCGATGCAGGATGCCCGCGAGATCGCCGCGCAAGATCTCGAGGTCACCGCCGATGAATTCGCCAGGAATGACCGCCTTCACGCGATCGGACTCGTCGACGAGCCGCCAGTCGGTCGTGGTGGTCTGGGCGGCCACCAGGTCGTCGAGCACGCCCATCCGGGTGAGAACGGCACGGTGCGTGCTGCCCTTGAAGTCGACCGCTTGGCCACCGGGGCGTATCGCCGGCGACTTCTCGACCACGGTCACGTCGAAGCCGTTCCTGCCGAGCCATCGAGCAAGTGCCGGTCCGGCGATGCTCGCTCCCGAGATGAGGACCTTGTTGCCGTTCATGGGGATCTTCCCTCCTTCGATGATCTGCGTCTTAAAGACGCAATTAATAAATAGCGTACGATAGACGCAATTGCAAGTGAAGGGAGCCCGCGATGACTGCTCGTGAGGCCGGCCCGGCCGGAGGACTCGACGCGGCAGCGGGCGGCGCCGGGGCCGCTGGGCGTGGGGCCGCCGCGAACGCAGACGCACCGCACGTCGAGTCGGCGGGTCTCGCGGCCCTTCTCTGGAGCGAGGAGCGGCCCGTGAAACGCGGGCCCAAGCCGAAACTCACCCTCGCGCAGGTCGTCGATGGCGGCATCGCGATCGCCGACGACGACGGGCTGGATGCCGTCACGATGCAGCGCCTGGCCGACCGCCTCGGAGCGACGAAGATGGCGCTCTATCGGTACGTGCCAGGGCGTGCTGAACTCGACGCGCTGATGCTCGATCGGGCCCTCGGTGCCCCTGGCGAGATCGCAGGCGTGCAGTGGCGGGAGACCCTGACCGGCTGGGCCTTGGAATTCTTCGATCGGGCCGTCGCGCACGCGTGGTCGGTCGAGCTCGCCCAACGTGCGCACACCCCGGGTCCGCGCGAACTGCAGTGGTTCGAGGTCGGACTCGCGGCGATGGACGGGCTTCCGCTCACCTCAGCGGAGAGGCTCGATGTGCTCGCGTTGCTGTCAGGTCACGTTTTGTCGTTGGTGCGACGGAGCACCGTCTCGGGCTCGCCCGAAGGCGACCTGGCCGGGTCGATCGTGCCGATCCTCGCGCTCCGTGCCGACGAGTATCCGTTCACAGCCGCTGCCTTCGAGGATGCCTCAGACGGCGGCCGCGACGCCGGCCTGCGGTTCGGCATCGACCGAGCCCTCGACGGCGTCGAGGCGATGATGCAGCGACGAGCGGGCTGAGATCGCCCAGCCACCACATTGCTGTCGAGCCACCCCCGTATCCGCGTGAATTTCAGGGTGGCTCGACAGCAATGTGGTGGCTGACGAACTGCACGTGGCCCGCGTCACGGAGCCGCTTTGAGCGGGTCAGGAGACCTCTCTCACCTTGCCCTGCTTGATGTGCAGGCGACGCTGAGCGCGCCTCGCGACCGCGGAGTCGTGCGTGACGATCACGAGCGTGAGCCCGCGCTCGCGCCACAGACCCTCGAGCACATCCATGATCTCGTCACGGGTTTCTTCGTCGAGGTTTCCCGTCGGCTCGTCGGCGAGGAGCACCTCTGGCTCCTTGACGATGGCGCGGGCGATCGCGACGCGCTGCTGCTGCCCGCCGGACAGCTCGGCCGGCCGGTGATCACCGCGGTCGGCGAGCCCGACGGATTCGAGTGCCTTCGTCGCTCGCTCCTTGCGCTCCGTCGCCGAAACTCCGAGCGGTACGAGTGCCGTCTCGACGTTCTCCTGGGCGGTCAGAGTCGGAATGAGGTTGAAGCCCTGAAAGACGAACCCGATCTCCTTGCCGCGCAAGCCGCCGAGCTTCTTGTCGCCGAGCTTGCCGAGACTCGACTTGTCGAGCTCGATCGTGCCCGACGTCGGGCGATCCAGTGCGCCGAGCATCTGCAGCAGCGTTGACTTGCCGCCGCCGGTCGGCCCCTGGATCGCGACCATCTGGCCGTTCGGGATGTCGAGGGTGACGTCATTGAGCGCCGTCACCTTTCGGCCCTTGCCCGGGTACTGCTTCGTGAGGTTCTTGAGTGTGTACATCTACGAGGTCCTTGTCGTTGAGCCGGCGGATGCCGTTGCTACCGCGCTGCTGTGCTTCTTCTTGCGCTGGCTGCTGCGCTGCGTTCGCTTACTGCACCGAGCGAAGGGCTTCGGCCGGCCGCAGGCGTGCGGCACGCCATCCGCCGATCGCACCGGCGAGCAGACCACCGACGATGGCCAGACCGACGGCGATGACGATGATCCAGACCGTGATCGGGGCGCTGAGATCGACTTGGGTGGTCGCGGAACTTGCAGCGGAGCGCGCGGCGCCACCGAATCCGGTTCCGCCTGCCGCACCGCCGCTGAAGCCGCCGCCGTTGCCTGCGGTGGGGGCAGCACCGCTGCCGCCGCCGAACGCACGGCGGGCTCCGTCTGCCAGTGCGCCACCGAATCCGCCGCTCGACACCCCGCCCGTCAGCGTGGGGGAGACGACGTTGACGATGAACACGCCGGCCAGGCCGACGACGACTCCGACGATGCCGCCGATCAGGCCCTGCACGACCGACTCGCCTGCCACCTGACCGACGATGCGACGATTGGACCAGCCGATCGCCTTCAGGGTGCCGAACTCGCGGGTGCGGCGCGTGACCCCCGAGATGGTGAAGAGGATCGCGATGAGGAAGGCCGCTGCGAGCACGATGATCGAGAGCCAGGTGCCGAGGTTCGACACCAGCTGGCTCGCGCTGCCCAGCGAACCCGAGACGCTCGACGCGAGGTCTGCCTGGGTCGACACGGTGGCCTTCGGCAGCGTCTTCTGAAGGGATGCCTTGAGGCCGTCGACGTCGCTCGCGGACTTCGCCGACACGTAGATCGTGGTGACCTTGTTCGTTTCAGTGGACAGGGTCTGAGCCACGTCGAGCGGGATGTACACGTTCGCCGCTGTCGCGGAATCCGATCCCGTCGGCTTCACCGTTCCAACGATCTTGAAGTCTTTGCCGCCGACGCTGAGGGTGCCGCCGACGGAGAGGCTCTTGGACTTCGCGTAGCTGGCGTCGAGCACCGCCACCTTGTCGCCCTTGTCGCTCGACGTCAACGTGCGGCCCTTTGCGAGAGCGGTGGATGCGATGGGTCCGACCGCTTTGCCGCCCGGCGTGATGCCCATGACGCTGAACGAGTTCACCGAGAACGAGCTGCCGCCGGATGCGCCGGAGCCGCCCGTTCCGCCGGACTGCGTCGACTTGCCGCCCTGGCCACCCTGACCGCCCTGCTGCTGGCTTGGAAGCGTGCCGCTGAAGCTGGTGTTGGTGAGTGACAGTACGGCGGATGCACCGGCGACGCCGTTCGTGGAGTTCACCTTCGTGAGCGCCGAGTCCGCCAGAGTGTTGGTGCCGAATCCGACGGAGAGCCGCGAAGAGTCGACCTTGCGGGATGTGCCGGACTTCGTGCCGTCGTTGCCGCCGAAGTCGAACCGCTGGCCACCCTGTCCGCCCGCAGCGGCGCCGCCCGTGGTGGTCGGTGCGCTGACGGGCTGAGTGACCGTGATGTCGGTGCCGACGCCGTACACGGATTGCAGCACCTCGGCTTGAGCGTTCTTGACTCCCGCCGCGACCGAGTTGACGATGATGACGAGGGCGATGGCCAACGCCATGCCGATGGCGATGATGATGGTCTGTCTGCGGCGGCCGAGAAGCTCGCGGCGCAGGTAGGTTCCGAACATGGGGCTCCTTGGGTGAGGTCGATGGAAAGGTAGGCATCCGTGTTAGGCCGCCGCTATGGCGATCTTGTGAGTTGGCCTTGTGAAATCAAGTCGTGACGTTCGGCGACATCGCGCCTGAAATCGCATCCTGACCGCGCGGATTGCTGT
>DASZMW010000189.1:0-2757 GCA_035551735.1 Humibacter sp.
CTGATCAACGACATCGACGACTTCCGTGCCATCTGGCAGTTCCTCGGCTGGATCGACGGAACCAAACCGACGGCCGCGTTGATGGAACGACTCGATGAGACGGGACTCACGCCGGCAGACCTCGGCTTCTACACGGCGGCCAGGGAAGCCGTGATCGACATGGGCATCGTGCGTCGCAAGAAGATCGACGTCGCAGCCGATTTGCCGTCGCGGCGCGTCGTCGATCTTCCGGTCGAGCTGGACGACGAGCTCGGCCGTTCGGTCAAGGCCGCGGAGCGCGAGCTCGCCGCTCGCCTCGTGCAGCGCTACCGCCGCGCCCAGTCCGCAGGCGTCGGAGAGTCGTTCACAGGCGATGACGAAGAGCGCCGCGAGCACCTCATCCGCATGGTCGCGCACGCCGAACTCGAGGAGTCGAAGGGCCAGAAGACCGGCGAGAACGTCTTCACCATGGTGCGCAAGATCGGCCAGGCGAAGGCTGCACTGGCAGCCGATTACGCCGCCCAGCTGGCGCGTTCGGTGGGCAAGGTGGTGTTCTTCGCGAAGCACATCGATGTCATGGACCAGGCTGAGGAGGCATTCGCCTCAAGGGAACTGCGCACCGTCTCCATTCGCGGTGACCAGACCGCGCTGGCCCGCCAGCGCGAGATCGACGCCTTCAACGATGACCCGGGGGTCTCGGTCGCGGTCTGCTCGCTCACCGCGGCAGGCGTCGGCCTGAACCTGCAGGCGGCATCCAACGTCGTGCTGGCAGAGCTCAGCTGGACGGCCGCGGAGCAGACGCAGGCGATCGACCGGGTGCACCGCATCGGCCAGGAGGAGCCGGTCACCGCGTGGCGGATCATCGCGGCGCAGACGATCGATGCCAAGATCGCCGAGCTCATCGACTCCAAGCAGTCGCTCGCGCTTCGCGCCCTGGACGGCGTGGATGTCGAACCAGGCTCTGCAGACTCCGTTCAGCTCGACGCACTGATCTCGCTGCTGCGCGACGCGCTGTGATGACGGAGATCGGCGGCGTGATCGTCGAACGCCGTGATCGTCGAACGCTGAGACAGCGCGATCAGACGTCGCCTTCGCTGGGCTCGTCGTCGAAGACGACGACGCGTTCGTCATCGGGGAACCCTTCGTCGATCTCGTCGTCGATCGGGCGTTCGTCTTCATCGGCGAGGACGTCGACCTCTTCAAGCTCCGGTTCGTAGTCGCCGTCTTGGGCGGCGGCGAACTCGTCGAAGTCGGGGTCGGCGTCATCGGACCGGGGTTCGCTGTTCTCGGTCATGCCGCCAGGGTACGCCTGGCACAGGCGCGCCGCGAGAGGCGCTCTAGCGCTGGTCAGTCCAGCGTGAAGACGAAGGATGCGGCGCCGGCCTCGTCGTGTTCGATGCGCGCTGAGCCCGACCATGATGCGAAGTCGCCGGCACCCGAGCCCGGCACGATGTAACCGAACGAGGACGGATGATCGGCACTCTGCACGGCCCCGTGATGCACGATGAACGACCCGCGTCGTCCGTCTTCGAGCTCGCCGGAGATGCGCTCGATGGCGAGGTAGCCGCGATTGGCCTCGTCGCCGGTGTGGAGGAACGGTCCCTCGCTCTCACCGACCAGACCCTTGGTGTAATGCTTTCGCATGGTGACGGCACCGAGCCAGTCCTCGACTCCGGGGAATGCAGCTGGCTCCCAAGCAGAGATCTCGAACACGGCAGTCACGATCTTCGTCATGCGGTAACGATACGGCCGTCCTCTGTCACCGCGGCACGCGCCGCCGTGCGAGCTGCGCAAGACTGGAGGGATGAGTCATGACCACGGCACGTCCACGATCGAGATCGAGCGCAAGTACGACGTGAACGACGATGCGGTCACGCCTGCGTTCGTCGGAGTCGGGCCGATCGCGGTCATCGAAATGCCCGAAGTGCGCGAGCTCGACGCTGTGTACTTCGACACTGCAGACCTCGCTCTCGCCGGTGCGCACGTCGCGCTGCGCAGGCGAGAGGGTGGGCCGGACGCGGGGTGGCACATCAAGCGCGACGCCGCCGAGGGCAGGCTCGAACAGCACTGGGCGCTCGGCGACGGGGACCGCGACGGCGCTCGGGCATCCGTTCCCGACGACGTGCGATTCCACGTGCGGGAGCTGGTCGGCGATGCCGACCTGATCCCCGTGGCACGAGTGCGGAACAGGCGCGTGGTCTCACGTCTGTTGGATGCCGCAGGCTATCCCGTCGCCGAATACTGCGACGACCACGTGAAGGGCAGCAATCTGACGAGCGGCGCGTCGGAGACCTGGCGCGAGTGGGAGATCGAGCTCTCCGCAGCTGCGCCGGACACCCAGCGCGGCCGCGCCGAACTGTTGGCAGCGCTGGAGACCGTCGTGCTCGCAGCTGGAGGGACCCCGGCGACCGTGTCGTCGAAACTGGAGCGTGCACTGCGCGCCGCCTGAGAGTACCGACGCCTCGTTTTGGATCACGCTGCCACGCTCCGGCATGATCGAGTGCGTATACACGAAAGAGGCGCGAATATGAAGATCGGAATCCTCACCTCGGGCGGAGACTGCCCAGGCCTGAACGCAGTCATCAGGGGCGCGGTGCTCAAGGGCGATCGCGTCTACGGCGACGAGTTCGTGGGGTTCCGATACGGCTGGCGCGGCGTGGTGGACCCCGACATCGTTCCGCTCGACAGACACAGCGTGCGCGGGCTGTCCCGTCAAGGCGGAACCATTCTCGGTTCCAGCCGTACCAATCCGTTCGAGGGTGAAGGCGGCGGACCGGA